>NZ_CP069362.1:1222120-1527650 GCF_029910535.1 Marinitoga aeolica | reverse complement strand
AACATAACTTCAATATCTTCTTCTGGCTCTAAATTTTGCACTGGATTTTTATTTTCTCCTAAACTTTCATCAATTTCAACCTCACATATTTTTACAGTACTATCAATAACTGCTGGAAAAGCATATAATGACGGACTACATCTCTTAACCTTTCCATTATATCCTGTTTCTTCTTTTAATTCTCTTAGCACATTTTCTTCAGTATTATTATTATCACAAATTCCTGCAGGAAATGCTATTACGTAATCATTTATAGCTGCTCTATATTGTTTTATTAATACATATCTATTTGATGGGATTAATTTTGGTATAATTATAACTGCTTTTTTTATTTTACTTTTTCTTTCAAAATTCTCCCATCTTATTTCTTTTCCGCTACTATTAATACATATTGTTTCTTTAAATTTAAACCATTCTCCTTCATATAATACCTTTTCTCTTATTTTTTTCATTTCTTCCCTTCTTTCAAAAAAATTTTACATTTAAATTATATCATAAAAAAACGCTCCCTTACGGGAGCTAAATTTGCCTGTTTATTATTTATTTTAAGGGGTTGTAATAAGATTATATCCTAATATCCTTAAAAATTGCTTAGAATACTGTTTCACTCCCATTTCAACATTCTTTCTTTTACTTTATTTATTTCTTTAATAGTCAAATATATAGCTAAAACTAATAAAGATATTGGTAAAACTCCGCCAACTAAATGATATAAAATAGATGAATCAAAAAGAAAATCAATAAACTTATTTTTCATTTGAACGTTATTTATTGAAAGCATATATAAATTTCCCGGAAGAAATATACCAAAGCTAAATCCCATAACTATCCCTTCGAGCGACATCACTTCTTTTCCTTTTATTATGTTTTTTTGTGATAAATCTCTTTTAGGGTTCTTTAAATATATGCTAACTCCTAATATTGAAGCATATACAATTAAAATAATTACAGGAATTATAGTTACAAAGATTACCCACGTTGCTTTTCCTAAAAAAAAGGCTAAAAATGAAATACCTATATATTCAGCTGAAAAAATTAAAATCGGAACAATAATCTTTGAAAATATCATATTTCCCATTGTAATAGGTAATAATTTTGGCATTGGCCATATTTTCCCTTCATAAGCTATTGAATATATCGCTAACATTGCAGAATATATTGTAGCTATCATTATAAAAACTAAACTCATAATATTTGCATCTGAATTTGTAAATATAAAAATAAGCGGTAAAAATATGGGATATAGTATAAGGAAAAACGTTTGAGAATCTCTAAACAATAATTTAAAATCTTTTTTAATTGTTGGGAATTTTGTTGTTTTGAAATTAATTTCGTTATTTTTCTTTTTACCTTTTTTTCTGGAAACACTTAATTCTAAAGAATTGGAGATATTATATACAATATAACCAAGTATAATTATCGTTACCAGGAGTATGGTTAATGCTATAATATTACCTTTCATTATTAAAATTATCCATGTATGCGGCCATGCATAATTTAATAACAATGTAGACAATTTAGTTAATGACTCTGTTATTTGATTTATAGAATTATTTTCCATTATTCTTGGGATTATATTTGTTATTCCTACATATATAAATATACTTATAAAATACATTATCATTGTCATTCTTTTAGCAGAAGTTTTAGTTAGAAATTTTGAAAATAATACTCCTCCAAGATTGGATATTAACAATAAAAATAATATATAACCTATTCCTGAAATTGTTGCTAATAACATATTTGTTTTAGCTATTATTCCATATACGAAGAAAATAGGTATCATCATTCCAAGAGGTAATCCTGCCATTATCAAACTATCTACAGCACTAGATAAATATATATCGGAACGTTTTAACGGCATCGCTAATAATATTTTAGTCATATCACTCTCATATAAATTGGCAACAATAGCTGGTGAATAATTAAGAAAGAACATAAACCCCATAATTAAGAACCACATTGAAAACACTATATCCAAAATTGTCCATGGTAAATCTATTCCTAATTGTGATAATGGTATATTTAAGTCCTTAAACATTAAATACATAAATGGAGTAATCGATATTCCAAAAACCACTGCAGGAATCAAATATGCTGCTAACGCACTAAAAGGATTAGATTTTTTGTATGTTCCATCTTTTCGTTTTTTAGGTCTTACTTTGTTTTGATAAGAATATTTTAATATTAGCCATATTTTGCTTTTCATTAAATCACCCCTAAAGCTCTTTTATAATATCATCTAATTCCCCGGCACCCGTTAACTCAAGGAATAAATCTTCAAGTGATTGTTTTTCATCCGTTTTTGATAATGATTTTAATTCTTCTAATGTACCTTCTGCTATTAATTTACCTCCCGAAATAATACCTATTCTATCACACATTTTTTCAGCAATTTCCAGTATATGAGTAGTTAAAAATATTGTAGCACCTTCTTTTGAATACTTTTCTAATAACATTTTTAATATTTTTGCTGATTTTGCGTCAAGACCAACGGTTGGCTCATCCAAAAATATAACTTTCGGCTTTCTCATTAAAACAGATGCAACCATTAATTTTTGTTTCATACCATGCGAATAATCACCTATAAATGAATCAAGATAATCTATTTCAAATGCCTCACAAATTTCATCAAGGCGATTTTTTGCTTCTTTTTTATCTACCTCATATATGTTCATAATAAACTCAATAAATTCTGAACCTTTTAGATTTTCATACATCTTTGGTTCATCGGGGACTACTCCTATGTTCGCTTTTATTTTTATTTCATCAGTTTTCATATTTAACCCTAATATTTCTATTTCTCCTGATGTGGGTTTTAATGTCCCTGTAAGCATTCTTATAGTTGTTGTTTTACCAGCGCCGTTTGGGCCTAAAAATCCATATATTTCTCCTTTTTTAATATCAAGATTTACATTATTTACTGCTACAAAGTCACCAAACTTTCTTACTAAATTTTTAGCTTTAATCACAAAAACACCCCCGTTAGAATTTAAATTTTTCTTTTATATGATGTATATAGCTTCTACCTATTTTCAGTTCTACACCATTATCTAATTCTAAAATATAATCACGTGTAAAATACTTTTTAAACCTTTTTATATGCTCAATAGAAACTATATAACTCTTATGAATTCTAATAAATTTTTCCGGATCAAGAACTTCTTCTAATTTTTTTAATGTTTCATCATAATAATATTCTTCACTTTTAGTGCATAAAAAAACATATTTATCTTCTGCCTTAAAATAATATATTTCTTCTTCTGAGATAATTAAAATTATATTCCTATCTTTTACTGAAAATTTTCTTAAATAATTACTATGACTAATTTTTTCTAATAAAGATTTATTTATTACTTGTTTTCTTTCTATTACTCTTTCAATAGACATTTTTAATCTTTTTAAATCAAATGGTTTTAATAAATAATCAACAGCATTCTCTTCAAATGCTTTTATCGCATATTCCTGATAAGCGGTGACAAAAATCACTAATGGTTCATAAGAAAGTTCCTTTAATACGTCAAATCCATCTTTTTCTGGCAAATTAATATCAAGAAATATTAAATCTGGTTTGTTTTTTTCTATTAAGTCAATAGCTTCTTTACCTGATCTTGCTTCTCCAACTAATTTAATATAATCAAAATTAGTTAGAAGTTTTTTTAATCTATTTAAGGAATGTTCTTCATCTTCAATAATAATACTTTTTATTAACATAATTTCATCCCCCGATTTTTATTATTACCTTTATTCCTGACGGATTATTTTGTTCAAACTCAATTTTCGCATTATCATATGTTAGTGTCAACCTATTCTTTATACTTATAAGCCCAAAACCTAAATTTATATCTTCAATTTTTCCTATTCCGTTATCTATAATTTCAAATATTATTGCATTTGATTTTTTAAAAGCAGAAACACTTATTTTTCCGCCTTCTTTTTTCTTTGAGATTCCATGAATTATAGCATTTTCGACAATAGGCTCCAATATTAAAGGGGGTATTTGAAATTTATTTAAATTATTATCTATGCTAAATTCGCACTCTAGTCTATTTCCCAATCTTATTTTTTCTATCTCAAGATATTCTTTTATTAGATTTACTTCTTCTTCCAAAAATACTAAATCTTTATCTGAAGAATATAATATTTTTCTATATATATCTGAAAGATTTATTATAATTTTTTCCATTTGTTCAGAATTTTCCTGCCCAATTTCCAGTAGGGTATTTAATGTATTAAATAAAAAGTGAGGATTTAATTTTGATCTTAATGATACCAATTCTGCTTTTAATTTTTCATTTTTCAGTCGTTCATTTTTTCTTATTTCTTCATTTAACTTTTTATATATTATAATAATTAAAAATATTAAAAATAAAAGAATAATAATGGTTATTAAAAATAAATATTTATAAGATGGAAAAATATTAAAAGCAAGGAGATTTGACATTATATACTCTGAGATAACTATACCAGAAAAAAAACTAAAAATCAAAATCAAAATGTTAATTATTTTATTTAAAAATTTTATTTCTATTCTCACAAATAAATTTAAAAATTTTTGAAGAATAGAGACCATAAAAAATTTTGTGTAAATAAAAAATAGAACCCTCTTCTTGGTATGGTAAAATAAAACCAAGAAGGGGGTTTTTAAAATGGCAAAGAGAAAGAAAAAAGAAGAAAGTAACATTGAAAAGTTAGCAAAGTTAATAGCAAGGGATCCTGAAGTAAATACAATGAAAGATGTATATGATAAGATTAAAGAATTGATGGGACCAATAATACAAGAAATGTTAGAAGCTGAATTAGAAGATGAGTTAGGGTATGAGAAATACGATAAAGAAAATAAAGAAACAGATAATTCTAGAAATGGATACAGCTCAAAAAAGGTAAGATCAAGTATGGGTGAGATGGAATTAAAAATACCCAGAGATAGAAAAGGGGAATATGAACCGAAAATAATACCAAAATATAAAAGAGATATTTCAGATATTGAAGGTAGAATAATAGGAATGTATGGTTTAGGATTAAGTACGAAAGATATAGCTAAGAATGTAGAAGATATATATGGAGTAGAATTATCAGCTGAAATGATAAGTAAAATAACTAATAAGATATTACCCGAAATTAGAGAGTGGCAAAGCAGACCATTAGAAGAGATATATACTTTTGTTTTCATGGATGGAATAGTATTTAAAGTAAAAGATGATGGTGAAATAATTAAAAAGACTGCATATGTTGTAATAGGAGTAAATATTGATGGATTTAAAGAAGTCCTTGGTATATACATAGGGGAAATTGAATCATCAAAATTTTGGTTAAGAGTATTGAATGATTTAAAAAATAGAGGAGTTAAGGATATATTAATAGCTTCAGTAGATGGATTAACTGGATTTCCACAAGCAATTAAAGCTGCATTTCCTGATACTGTAGTACAAAGATGTATAATACATCAAATAAGAAATACATTAAAATATGTTAATTACAAAGATAGAAAGGAACTTGTAAATGATTTAAAAAAAGTATATAAAGCACCGAATAAAGATATAGCTTATTCAAATCTACAGGATTTAAAAGAAAATAAATGGACAAAATACAAATTAGCATTAGAAAGTTGGGAAAAACACTGGGAAACAATATCGCCATATTTTGATTATGGTGATGATGTAAGAAAAATAATGTACACAACAAATGTAATAGAATCATTGAATAGACAATATAGAAAAGTGACTAAAAATAAAACTTCATTTCCAAATGATGATGCATTATTAAAAATATTATATTTAGCAACAATAGATGCAACAAAAAGATGGACAGCTCGATATAGAAACTGGAGTAAAGTCCTAAACGAACTATCCATCTTTTTTAAAGAAAGAATAACAAAATACGTCTATAATTCTTAATACAACTAAATTCAAAAACCTGAAATAATCAATAATACATAAAACTAAATGCTAAAAACTAACACTAAAAATATATTCTCAATTTAATAATGTTAAATCTTGCAGTTAAAATTGCAAAAGAGTGTTTATTCCCAAAAATCACATCAAAAACTTCTGAAAATTACTACTAAAGCATATTACAATATAGACGATAATTCATATGAAAATAATTTAAGAATAATAATCCAATTTAATTAATTTATTACCATCCAAGAAGAGGCATTTACACAAAATTTTACATGCTACCGAAGAATATAATAAATTATACCTATGGAATTTGAAAAAATTTCTGCAATTAAAATACCATACCATAAATTAAAATATGGAGAAAATATATATATTAGAAATACCACGAATAAGGCACCTATTTGATTTTCTAATAATATTTTATATAAATTCTTATTCTTCATCGTAAATCATCCTATAATAATAAGATCCTTTATATTCCTTTAACTCTTCCAGTAATTTTTTACTTTTTTTTGGATTATTATGCTTATATATTTCTGAGAGTTTATATAATATCTCGCCAAAATCATACTTTTCTTTAAATTTTTCATTAGCCCTAATATATATATATTCAAAATCATTTATAAATATTTCCTTAGAAAAATCATAATTAATAATTTCATATGCTGTTTTTCCACGTATATAACGGTAAAGGAGGTTGTCAAAATCGCTTTTAACAACCTCTTTCATTTCCAACATACCTGCATAAATATAATAATATTTTAATGGGAAAAACCACTCATAGATGGATTTTTTCACCAATATACTGCCATGAACTATTTTCAACAAATTATCCATATTTTTAGCATTATTGAAATTCTTTAAAATATTATCCAACTCTTTTTTAGTGAAAGAATCAAAATTCTTTAGGTATGCATTCAATATATTAACATTATCCGGAAATATTCTTATTGATAAAATTAATAAAACAATAACTATAATCCATTTTCTCATTAGAACCCCCACATAATACCTGCCCCAAATGAGTAATAATAATCGTAATTTGGTATATTATCAGTTACAGTATATTCTCCTTCTATTTTCCAATTCTCAGGTGAATAATTATAGGTAAATCGTCCCTCTACAAAAAGACTAACAAAATCCATAATATTAAAATAAAGACTTGCTTTAGGCGAAACTGATAATTCATCTCTTTTTAATTGTATCACATAAGGAACTGAATCTACATTATTAACAAAATCATCTATTTTTTTACTGCTTCTGGACCCTTCTACCTTTTTACTAATAATTGTTTCTCCGCCACCAATTCCCATTCCAATATTAAGGCCAAGTACTTTGAATATATTTATATGTTTTCCAAACGTAAAATATCCTTGAGAGACCACCAGTTTATAATCGCCATTTATTACTTCTCCACTATAACCTTCTCCCCCCATATATGAGCCATTTGGCATAATTCCCATTCCACCTCCACCATGTAATATAATCTCATCAAAATTTATATATTTTTTTAAAGGGTTAATCTGAGAAACCTGATCTTTAGGTATGTAGTTGAATAAATATCCTCCTCCACCAAAATTAATCGAAAACATCGTTATCGATAAAACCAAAACAATCATTAAAATTACCTTTTTCATACCAATACCTCCCTTAAATTTTTTAAAACCTTATAATCTTTATCTTTTTATTGCTTTTTAATTCACCCTTATTATCTTTTCTCATTCTTATAGTAACATTGTTTGAAACTCCATCATAATTAATAGTTCTAACTCCTTCCCATGTATCTTTATATTCTATCTTTGCATTTACTGATATTCCATCAAACTTAATATCTTTACAATTAATTACTTGAATATCGATATTAGTAGAAATACCACTTATATTAGCAATATTCATGTCATATTCTCCTTTGATAATTACATTTGTCCCATTTACTATTATTTTGTTTCCTTGAAAAAAAGTATTATCTTTAAAAATAACATTAGCTCCATCAACATTAAAATTTTCAGAATTTAGTTTTCCGCTAATTTGAATATTTAAACCATTTATTTTTATCCTATTGAATTTATTTTTTGAACCAATAACAATTTCCATATTCTTATCTTTCCCCATACTATCTAACTTTAGTTTTCCATTTATAATACTTGTTTTTAAAATATTAGAATAAAAAATTCTATCAGACTCTGGATCAAATTTAATATTAATATTTAAACCGTTAAGCTCTATTTCAGTAATTCCTTTTAAATCTGTTATTTTATCAGGAATAGCTGTATTTTCTTTTATACTATAGTCACTTATTTGAAATGCCATAAGTATAAATATGACACCTACTAATGGCAAAAAATACCAATACTCCCTCATATTATCACCTCCACAATTTATATTATATCCCTTCTATTTTTTTATTCAAGAAATTCCCGATAAACAGTCAAACTCTTTAAATAACCCGTCACTTTTCTATATAAAAAACCTCCAGCAAACGCTGGAGGTTATGACTTTGTCTCCAAACTGAATAAAACGCTAGTGCAGTTCATTTTAAATTTAGTAATCGCCTAATAAATGGTTCATTATTTTTAGATACAAACGGGTTCCCCGGAAATATAATAACATTTTTATTTATTATAAAGCCTCTTTCTTTTCCTTTATATAATACTTTATAACATTTATTATAATATAATTTGTTTAATTCTACATTATTAATTTCTTCTTTGGTAATTTCAAATTTATTTGGAATTATACTAATCAATTGATCATTTATTTCATCTATAACAATTCCTACTTTCATTTTCTTCGATAATTCAATAATTTCTTCGTATTTTTCTCTTAAAATACTTGAAGGTATTATTAAAGCATTTATTTCTTTTGATATATCATTTGATAATATATACTTTCCTTTTAAAAATCCTGGATTAACATTTATAATTCCTACTTTTATTTTTTCTTCTAAATTTATGTCATAATGTTTCCATAATATATTATTTATATATATTTTAATATTTGCACTTTTAGTATTATGGGTTTTTATAATTGCGTTTACCATCTTTTTTTCATAACTACTTAATTCTAATGCATCATTAAAGGATAATTCATCATCAACGTATATTTTAATATTAGCTTTTGAGTTGGTATCATAAATATTATATATATAAAAATTTAAATTGTTTTCTGAATTAGAATACATTTTTGCTTTTGGTTTTTCAAATAATCTAATACCATCTTTAGGCTCATACCAAATAGGTGATGAAACTATACTATTTCCATCATATTGATCTATTCTAACAAAAACAAAAGAATATGTGGAATCTACAGGTATTTCAAATACATGTTCATAATTATTGTTTAAATTATTATATTTATAAACATTATTGGGAGTATAAATACTTAATGTTTTTATTTTTTCATTATCCGGATCATTATAATATACTTTTAATTGAATTTTTTCTGGAACAGAATCATAATAATATATATCCCCCATTGAAACATGATCTGTTTCTATCCAAAGTTTTACATTTTTATCTTCTGTTCCATAGGTTTTTTTATTTTTAAAACCTTCTAATATTCCATTTTTACTTTTTTCTTTAACCCAAACAGCTGTTCTAGAATCATTACCTGTACCCCAATTCGCAATATGATTATCTTGTCCAACTGTAGCCCCTACATGCCATCCTTTTTTTAAGGCTATTATATAATTAGAAAACATTTCTTCATTAATCGTATCGTTTTTACTCCAACTACCATTTCCTACTTCGATCATATTAATATAATTATCAACTTCTGGATAGTATTCAAAATCTTTAAATGTACCAAACATTGATATAGGATGATTAAATTGTGCAATAACCTTTTCGTTTATTAACCAATCATAAAATTCTTCAATAGTAGTTTTAACATTTCTGCTAGTCCACTTTGATGCTTCAAAAACATTAATATGACCAACTCCTGCAGTCCATTCAAATCCAGCTATCGCAGAAAATTTTTCTGTTGTTTCTTGTTTAGCCATCTCTTTCATAACCTCAAACTTATCTCTTCCTTTGTAATCCGCTTCAAAATAATAAGCGTGATCAGTTACAGCTATAAAATCTAAGTTAGCTAAATCTCTAGCGTGTTTATATGCATCTGAAGGAGTTGTTCCGGGTTCTCCATCAGAAAATGCGGTATGAGAATGTGGATTTCCAAATAATAAAATTAAATCACTTGGAAATGAAAAAATTAGTAAAGATATAACTATAAATAATAAAAATAATAAAAATTTTTTCACCTTGATCACCTCTTTTAATGGCTATAACATAATATTATAACACAAAAACCTCCGGATTGACCGGAGGTTTAATTTGAGAATATTATACTGATAATTTTCCTGTTGCAACTAATATTATAACAATTATTGATACAACCCACATTAAACCATAAATAGTTTTCTGAGTTCCTGTTAAACTTTCTCCTTTTTCTTTCTTTGCTATAGGGTATGCAAAGATACCAAATGAATAGATTACTAATGCTGTAATAATATAAATCCAACCAACTGCATAAATTACCCATGCAGTATAGATAACCGCAATCCATCCAAAAAATTTGTATAACCCATTATTTTCTTCATTTGCTACTCTTACACCAAATACTGCTGAGAAGAAATAAGGTAATAATATTGTTGTTGTCGCTATATAGAATATTGTGTTATATACATTTTGTAAAGTGTCTGAGAGAAGTGTTAATAAAAATATTTGAGTTATTATATTAGTTACTGTTAATGAAAACACTGGTGTTGCATGTTCATTTTGTTCAGCAAATCTTTTTGGAAAAACATTATCCTTAACTGCTGCTATGTATGGGATTTCCGCTGTTAATAATAGCCAGCTTAACAAAGCTCCAAATACTGAGAATAAAAATCCAAAATCTAAAATGTATTGCCCTGGTTTTCCCATTATTTTACTTAAAACCGTTCCTAAAGGAGATGTTGAATTAACCAATTCACTTGGTGGAACAACTCCCATTGTAAATACTGAGACAGCAATATATATTACCAAAGTAATAAGAAATCCTATTACAGTTGCTTTTCCAACATCTTTTTGAGACTTTGCTTTATTGGATAAAACTACAGCACCTTCTATACCAATAAATGCCCATAACATTGTACCAAAACTATTATTAATTTGATTAAATATTGAGGATGTCTCACCTGTTGCTGCTAATTTGGTTGAAAAGAAAATTCCTTTTACTAATTCAGGATTAAATGCAAAAAGTGAAAGTATTGCAACTAAAAATAAAGGAACTAATTTTAAAATTGTTAAAATAGCATTTGTAAATCCTGCAGTTCTTATACCACTAACAATTAAGAAATGATATACCCATAAAATAATGCTTGAAAATATTAATGCTACAAATTTATTCTGTTCTAACACAGGAAAATATCCACTCAATATTTTCATTATAACTGCAAAAAATGCTATATTTCCAAGTAATGCAGACCACCAATAACCCCATGCAGAATTAAACCCAACAAATTCACCAAATTGTTCTTTCGCGTAAGAATAAATTCCACCTTCAAGCTCTGGTTTCTTATATGATAAGAATTGAAAAACCATTGCAAGAGCAAAAACTCCAAATCCTGTAATTAACCATCCTATTAAAATAGCACCAGGATTTGCTACACTTCCTAAATCTGCAGGAGAATTAAATATTCCTGCCCCAATCATTGAACCAATAACAATCATGGTCAATGCAAACAACCCCAAAACTTTATTATTACTCACACCACCACCTCCTATTTTAAATTACCAATATTATCCTCTATTCATAGGCATAGACATACATCTTGGACCTCCACGGCCTCTAGATAATTCACTTGATGGAATTTCAATAACATTAATACCATTTTCCCTCAATAATGTATTAGTTACATAATTCCTATCATAAGCTATTACAACACCTGGTTTTATAGCTAAAACATTTGACCCATCATTCCATTGTTCTCTTTTAGCGGCGATTTCATCCTCACCACCACATTTTAAAATTTTTATTTTACCATTATTCATATATTTTTGTAATATCTCTTCTAAAGAAGCTTTTTCTTCTATAACTTCTAAATCTCTTTCACCTTTTTTAATAACATATACCAATAAGCTGGATTCTAATTTAGAATGAGCTAAAAATTTATCATCATCAACCATTGTAAAAATAGTATCTAAATGCATATATGCCCTTTTCTTAGGAATATTAATTGCAAGTATTGTATCAAAAGTTTCATCTGTTTCAAAGAATAACTTTTTTGCCAGTTTTTCAACAGCTTCCGGTTCTGTACGTTGAGAAATACCAATTGCTAAAACTTTATCCGTTAAAACAAGAACATCTCCACCTTCTATTGCGAAATGATTATTCATATCATAATATATTGGAGTACCTTCAAAATCTTTATTATATTTTACAACATATTTCATAAATAATGACTCTCTTCTTCTTGCTTTTGTCATCATTTTATTTATTACTATGCCCTTACCGACAAAAGCTATAGGATCTCTCTGGAAATATAAATTTGGTAAAGGCAACAAATAAAACTGTTTATTCATCCTTACTTTTGTTGAAAAATTTTCTTTTTTTAATTTAAATTCATTTATCCTAACCCCGCTAACTATTTTATTAATCATTCCTTTCGTATCAAAACTCAGCAAGTATTCTTCCAATGCTTCTAATATATATTGATTTTTAACTTCGCTTAAATCAAGATATTCTTTGACAAATTGTTTTTTTATTTCATCTTCACTTAATGCTGTAGCCAATAGATCTGTTACGTATTCCACATGAACTCCATTTGTTCTTAAAATTTCAGCAAAATAATCATGTTCCTGTTGTGCTTTTTTTAAATAAGGTATATCTTCAAATAATAGCTCTTCCAACAAATCTGGCTCCATATTTTCTAATTCCAAACCTGGTCTATGCAATAAAACTCTTTTTAAATCCTTAACTTCTGAATAAACATTAATACTCATTGTAAAACCTCCTACAAATAAATTTTAAATCCCATAATATTATACTTAATGTAACAAAAAAAGAAAAACCTTAAATACAACGAAATTTTTTAAGTATGATAAATTTTTCACTGTTAAATAAAATTATTATAAGTATACGTGAGTATGCATGAGTATGCGTCAGTATGCTCGGATATACAATGAAATTTTTTTCATTGATATAAAATAAGTCCTTGTTCATTTATTAGTGATATAATGTTGCAAATGAGTAATAACTTCTTAATCGTTAAGTAATTGACAGCGAGGTTTTTATCTGGTATAATAACCCACGGATGAGTTGCCGACGTAGCTCAATTGGCAGAGCGGCTGACTTGTAATCAGCAGGTTGGGGGTTCAAGTCCCTTCGTCGGCTCCATATTTTTTTACTTACCGGTGGTGAGGTGCCCGAGTGGCCAAAGGGGGCGGACTGTAAATCCGCTGGCGGATTGCCTTCGAAGGTTCGAATCCTTCCCTCACCACCATTTCATTAATTATAATGTTATGCGAGGTGAAATAAAATGGCAGCAAAAAGTCCTGTTTTAACCGTATCGCTAAAATGTACTGAATGCAATAGAAGAAATTATTACAAACAAAGAAAAAGAACTTCTAAAAAAAAGTTAGAATTTAGAAAATATTGTCCTCATTGTAATAAACACACTTTACATGTTGAATCAAAAATATAAAATGTAAAAGTTTTCTAAAAAAGAAAATCAACCCCCTAATTTAGGGGGTCATGATTAAATTTTGGGGGTGTTTTGATGTCGAAATTTTGGTTATTTTTAAGTTCTGTTATGCAAGAATCTAAAAAAGTTAAATGGCCAAACAAAAAGGAAGCTCTAAATTCAACGTTGATAGTATTAGCTATACTCATATTTGTTTCTTTATATTTATTCATCGCTGATTATGGATTATTAAATTTCTTTTCAAAAGTTATTTATCCTTTAATCGGTATTAAAAGCGGTTTAGGTACTGGTGCTACTCAATGATGTTGAAAAGCAGGTGAATAGACATGCGTAAAAAATGGTATATTTTACAAACTTTTTCCGGAATGGAATACAAAGTTAAAGAACTAATTGAAGAAAAAGCCAAATTATATGAAAAAGAAAATATGTTTGGAAAAATATTAATACCAGAAGAGAGTGAGATTGACTTAACCAATAAAAAGATCGAAAGACTCGTGGTTTCTGAAGATGCTAATATTTTTGTAAAAAATGGAGAAAATATAAAAAAAGGAGATATTCTAGCAGAAGAGCCACCTGTGATTGTAAAAAATTCTGGAACTATTGCCGAAGTTAAGAATTTTAGAAAAATAATCGTTGAGACAAAAGATAAAAAGTTTACTAAAACTTTTTTGATTCCGGAAAGTGCTAAGATTATTGGTGGTTTGAAAGTTAATTCAAGGATACATGCCGGAATTCCTTTAGCTAAAGCTGACGGATACGAAGCTGATCTTGATGGTATTATTATTTCTATTGAGAAAATGAAAAAAGTTGTTATTCATACGGAATCAAATTCAAATGATGTATATTTAATATTCAAAGATAATTTTGATTCTGCAGCTTTTAAAAAAGGAACATATGTAGAAAAAGGACAAATTTTAGGTAATAAAAGACAATATAAGGCTAGATCATCAGGAAAAGTTGAAATTAGAGATTTTGCAAGTAGGAAAGAAATTATAATTTTAAAAACAAGAATTTCAAGATTATTTCCTGGATATATGTTTATAGAAATGATTTTAAACAAAGAAACTCAGGAAATGGTGAAAAACATCCCTTATGTAATTAATTTTATTAATATAGGTGGCACTCCAGTTCAATTAAAAACAAAAGAAGTAAAAGCATTATTAAGATTAACTGGAGAAGAAAGCTACGAAATGAAAGAAAGCAAATTAAGAGCAGATTATGAAGTAGGAGAACATGTAAGGATTGTTAGTGGTCCATTTGAATTTTTTACTGGGAAAATCACCAATATTGACATACATAAACAAACAGTAAAAGTTACAATTAATATGTTCGGAAGGGAAACAGAAGTAGAATTAGGTTTAACAGAAATAGAGAAAATTGATTAACAATAGTGGGAGGATTACTCCGCTAATACCACAAAGGAGGGAAATTTATGGCAAAAAAGATTGCTAGAATGGTTAAATTACAATTGCCAGCAGGTAAAGCAACACCTGCCCCACCAGTTGGTCCTGCTTTAGGTCAACATGGTGTTAATTTGATGGAATTTTGTAAAAAGTTTAACGCTGCAACTGCTGATAAAGCAGGAATGATTATCCCTGTTGAAATTACAGTTTTTGAAGACAGATCATTTACATTTACTTTAAAAACCCCCCCAGCTTCTTTCTTAATTTTGCAAGCAGCTGGACTTAAAAAAGGTGCTTCAAATCCTGGTAGGGAAATTGTAGGAAAGATCACAATGTCTCAGGTAAAAGAAATTGCAGAAATCAAAATGCCCGATTTAAATGCAAGAACAATTGAAGCAGCTATGGAAATTATAAAAGGTACTGCAAGAAATATGGGCATTGAAGTAGTAGAAGGTTAAGGGGGTGTATGTGAATGTCGAGACATGGTAAAAGATACTTAGAAGCTAGAAAATTAATTGATAGAGAAAAATTTTATACATTGGATGAAGCTTTAGAAATAATACCTAAATTAGCTACTGCAAAATTTGATGAAAGTATAGAATTACATATGGTTTTAGGTATTGACCCAAGAAAAAACGACCAGCAGGTAAGAGGTAATATCTCTTTACCACATGGAACCGGTAAAAAAGTTAGAGTTTTGGTTTTTGCTAAGGGCGATAAAGTAAAGGAAGCTTTAGATGCCGGGGCAGATTATGCTGGTTCTGATGAATATATTCAAAAAGTACAAGGTGGTTGGACAGACTTTGATGTTGCTATTGCAACACCAGATATGATGAGGGAAATCGGTAGATTAGGTAAAATCTTAGGACCTAGAGGATTAATGCCTTCTCCAAAATCAGGAACAGTTACAAATGATGTTGCTGATGCTGTAAAAGATTTCAAAGCTGGAAAAATAGAAGTAAGAAATGATAAAACAGGGAATTTACATATTGCAGTCGGGAAAAAATCATTCGAAACAGATAAATTAAAAGAAAATATTGTAGAAGCTTTACAACAAATAGAAAAAATGAGACCTTCTGGAGCAAAAGGTAAATTTATAAGAAAAGTTTCATTAGCTCCAACAATGGGTCCTGGATTGAAATTAAACGTTTCTGAATTTTTAACTGAAAAGTAATAAATGTTGTGTTATAATACTCACGTAAAAAATATGTACTGAAGACAGCAGGTAATTATATAATGTGGTGAAAACCCGCCTGCCGAGGTACGCTGAAGAATAAAACAATAATGTTTTAGTGCTTCTGCGGCCCTCGGGGCCGCAGATTTTTTTAGAGGAGGTGTGAGTCGGTGTTAACAAGAGCTCAAAAAGCTGAGTTGTTGAAAGAATTAGAAAGTGTTTTTAAAGATTCTTCAATAGTTGTTTTTGTTGATTTTAAAGGAATGACAGTTGCTCAATCAAATGCATTCAGAAGTGAATTATATAAAAATTTTGAAAACAAAGTTAATTTTAAAATCACAAGAAATGCATTGATTAAAACTGCAATAAAAAATGCAGGTTTGAATTTAGAAGAATATGAAAAATATTTAGAAGGTAACACTGCTCTTTTATATACTAAAGATGCAGATCCTATCGAAGCTTTAAAAACTTTGGTGGAATTTAAAAAGAAAAATAAATTAGAAGTTCCGGTTATAAAAGCTGGAATATTAGAAGGCAAAACATTCACTGCTGAAGAAGCAGAAGAATTGGCTAAATTGCCTTCCAAAGAACAGTTACTTGCTATGTTGGTTGGTGGCTTAAATGCTCCTATCTCAGGTTTGGTTGGCGCATTAGGTGGAATTTTAAGAAAATTCTTATATGCTTTAAATGCTATAAGAGAAGAAAAAGAAAAACAATAATACTTAAATATTTTCAGGAGGTGTATTGGAATGACAAGAGAAGAATTAATCCAAGCAATTAAAGAAATGACAGTAGCAGAATTAGCAGAATTAGTAAAAGCTTTAGAAGATGAATTCGGAGTATCAGCAGCAGCTCCAGTAGCAGTAGCAGCAGCTCCAGCAGCAGCAGCAGCTCCAGCAGCAGAAGAAAAAGATTCATTTGACGTTGTATTAAAAAGCTTCGGTGCTAAAAAAATAAATGTAATTAAAGTTGTTAGAGAAATTACAGGTTTAGGATTAAAAGAAGCTAAAGATTTAGTAGAAAAAGCTGGAACTCCAGATGCAGTTGTTAAAGAAGGAGCTTCAAAAGATGAAGCAGAAGAACTTAAAAAGAAATTAGAAGAAGCTGGCGCAGAAGTAGAATTGAAGTAATTTCTTAAAGAAATATAAACTTTTATATGATATAATTTATCCGCATCAGACTATAGTCTGATGCGGTATTGTTTTGCTAATAAAAAAATTAGGAAGACGAGGTGATTCTTTGTGAACACCCGAGTGTTAAAGGTGGGAAAAAGAGAAAGGCATTTTTTTGGTAAGGTTAAAGAGGATATTTCGCTTTTCCATGATTTATTGGAAATTCAACTTGATTCTTTTGATTGGTTTGTAAAAGAAGGTGTTAAAGAGGTTTTAGACAAATATTCACCTATTACGGTTGAATTAAAAGGAAAAAGAAAAGCTAAAATCTCTTTAGAATTTACAGAAGTTTGGACTGAAGATCCAATATTTGAAGAGATGGAATGTAAGGAAAAAGGGTTATCTTATACAGTTCCATTAAAAGCTAAAATAAGAATTACTGATCACAGTACTGGGGAAATTATTGAACCCAGTGATTCGTTATTTTTTGGCAATATTCCAAAAATAACGGATAGAAGTACATTTATTATCAATGGAGCAGAAAGAGTTGTTGTTAATCAATTGGTAAGGTCTCCAGGTGTATATTTTGTTAGTGAAGAACAAAAAAGCGTTAAACAGACAAGACCATATTTTGTAGCTCACTTTTTACCAGTTAAAGGAGCTTGGTTAGAGATAATATATAATCCAAATCCTGGAAAAGACTTTTTACAAATCAGAATAGATAGAAAAAGAAAATTTAATTATTTCTTATTCTTAAGGGCTTTAGGATATGATTCTGACCTTGCTATTTTAGATTTATACCCTCATAAAATCAACTTAAACTATGACCTAACTGAATATCTGGAAAAAAATATAACAATACTTTCAGATATATCAGTTCCAGAAAGTTCAGATTTATACAAAGATACAAAAACATATAGAGGAGTTAGATTAACAGAAAAAATCGTTGAAGAATTATTGGATTTGGGTGTATCAGAAATAACTGTTGCACATATTGTCGCACAAAATACTTTAGACCTGTTTAAAAAAAGCTATGAATCAGAAGATTCTGTATTAACTCCTGAAGAAGCTTATAAAGAATTATTTAAAAAGTTAAGACCTGGTGAAATTCCTAGAGTAAATATTGCAACTGATTACATTAATAATTTATATTTTAATCCAAATACTTTCGACTTCTCAATGATTGGTAGAAAAAAAATAGTTAATAGAATGGAAGATGTTTATAAAAAATATTTAATTGAAGTTGAAGGGAAAATCATTGAAAAAGGTGAAGATATAGAATATCCTCACAAAGAAGAAAGAATATTGACCAAACTTGACCTTATTTTAGCGTCAAGACATTTATTAGAAATGAAAGAAAATCCTGAATTACTTGATACAAGAGATCATTTAGGAAACAAACGTGTTAGATCCGTTGGAGAATTGATGCAAATAGAATTCGAACGCTCTTTCTCAAAAATGCTACCTATTTTAAGTGAAAAGTTGAGTATCATACCAAATATTCAAAAATTAAATCCAAATTCACTAATTAATTCAAGAGCGATAATGACAACAATCAATCAATTCTTTGCAACCAGTCAATTATCACAATTTATGGATCAAGTTAATCCATTATCTGAATTGACTCATAAAAGAAGATTATCTGCCATTGGTCCTGGTGGGTTAAAAAGAGAGCATGCTAAATTTGAAGTTCGTGATGTTCACCATTCACATTATGGTAGAATGTGTCCAATTGAAACACCTGAAGGTGCAAATATTGGATTGATTACTTCTCTAGCCATCTTGGCCAGAGTTGATGAATTTGGTTTCTTAGAAACACCATATTATAGAGTTAAAAATGGGAAAGTTTTATATGAAAAGGGAGCCTATTGGCTAACTGCTGATCAAGAAGAAGAAAAAATTATTGCTCCTGCTTCTGTTGAAATAGATGAAAATGGTATGATCAAAGCAGAATACGTTGAAATTAGGCATGCTGGTAAAGTTACGTATGTTCACAGAGAAGATGTTGAATTTATTGCTGTTACACCAAAACAAATTGTTAGTGTTTCTACTTCATTAATTCCATTCCTTGAACATGATGACGCTAACCGTGCCTTAATGGGTTCAAATATGCAGAGACAGGCTGTTCCTTTAATGATTACAGAAGCTCCTTTTGTTGGAACTGGTGTTGAGTGGTTAGCAGCAAGAGATTCTGGATACGTTATTAAAGCTAAACATAGAGGTAAAGTATCCTATGTTGACGCTAAAACAATTATAATAAATAGAATAGATGAAAGTGGAAAAGAAATATTAGATAACTATGGAAATCCTGTTCAAGATAAATATACATTATGGAAATTTATTAGATCAAACCAGGATACAACTATAAATCAAAGACCTATTGTTGATATGGGAGAAATTGTTGAAAAGAACGCTCCAATTGCTGATGGCCCTGCTATTGATATGGGAGAATTAGCATTAGGTAAAAATGTTCTTGTTGCATTTATGCCATGGGAAGGTTATAACTTTGAAGATGCTATACTTGTTAACGAGGAATTACTTGAAAGGGACACATTTACTTCATTACACATAGAAGTATACGAAACAAAAGCAATGGATACTCAATTGGGTCCTGAAGAAATAACAGCAGATATTCCAAATGTTAAAAAAGAATCATTAAGAAACCTTGATGAACATGGTATTGTTAGAGTTGGTGCTTATGTAACTTCAGGAGATATTTTAGTTGGTAAAGTAACTCCAAGAGGTGAATCTGAAACATCGCCAGAAGAGAAATTAATTAGGTCAGTTTTTGGCGATAGAGGAAAAGACGTTAAAGATACCTCATTAACTGTTCCTCATGGTATTGAAGGTAGAGTTATTGATGTAAAAGTATATACAAGAAAAGATATTCCAGATCTTGAAACTGGTGTAAATCAATATGTTAAAGTATATATTGCTTCAAAGAAAACATTAAATGTTGGAGATAAATTAGCTGGTAGGCATGGTAATAAAGGTGTTGTTTCAAATATTTTGAGAAAAGAAGATATGCCTTTCTTACCAAATGGAAAGCCAATTGAAATGATACTTAGTCCTTTAGGTGTTCCTTCACGTATGAACCTTGGACAGGTATTGGAAATGCATCTTGGTTGGTTAGCTAAATTAACCGGAAAACATTTTGCTACTCCTATATTTGATGGTGCAAAAGAAAAAGAAATAATGAAAGCATTATATGAAGCCAGAAAAAATAATAGAATGGATGAATTAGATAAAGTTCGTAAAGAATATGGTTTAGACTTAGGTGATTCACCTGAATTAGAAAGCGGAAAAATTGTATTAAGAGATGGTAGAACAGGTGAACCTTTTGATTATCCAATTGCTATTGGATACATGTACATGCTAAGATTAGTTCATATTGCTAAAGATAAAATGCATGCACGTTCTACTGGGCCTTATTCATTAATTCACCAACAGCCACTTGGGGGTAAAGCTCATTTTGGTGGTCAAAGATTTGGTGAAATGGAAGTTTGGGCATTAGAAGCTTATGGTGCTGCACATACATTAACAGAAATGTTGACATATAAATCAGATGATATTAAGGGTAGAAATGAAGTTTATAAAGCTATATTAAATGGAAAGAATTTGCCAGATCCTGGTATCCCAGAAAGTTTCAAGGTTTTAGTAAAAGAATTACAGGGATTAATGTTAGATGTTCGTTTGTTTGATGAAGACGGTAATGAATTAGATGTAGATAAATTATAAAATCCCCTCAAGGAGGGTAAAGCATGGGTAAAATGACATCATCATTTAAAAGGAAAATCGCAAAAATCAAAGTGGGAATCGCTTCTCCAGAAAGGATAAGAGAATGGTCAAGTGGAGAAGTAAAAAAGCCTGAAACTATTAATCACAGAACCTTTAAACCAGAAAGAGATGGTTTGTTCTGTGAAAAGATTTTTGGTCCTGTAAAAGATTATGAGTGTACTTGTGGCAGATACAAAGGTAAAAAGTATGAAGGTACAGTATGTGAAAGATGTGGAGTTAAAGTTGAATCTAAAGAAGCCAGAAGAAGAAAAATGGGACATATAGAGTTAGCCGCTCCCGTTGTACACATCTGGTTCTTAAAATCTTCACCTTCCATTTTATCTATACTATTAAATATACCAGTAAAAGAACTAGAAAATATTATTTATTACGGATCAAAAAGGGTAGTTGAAAAAATTTGGTTAATTACAGACCCAAAAGATTCTGATATGTTTGATTATGGAGATATGCTCCATAACACCGAATATGAAATTTTTAAAGAAAAAATGAATTTCGAAGTAGAACAGGCAGTAAAAGTTTTACATGTAAAAAATAAACCAATTGCTAAAAGAAGTGGTGTTGTAAGCATAGAAACAGAAATGACTCAAGCAAAACATGAAATTACATGGGTAAAAATTACAGACGAAAATGGTGTAGAAGAAAAATGGCCTATCTTTGAAGGATCCACATTATTCGTTGAAGATGGTGATGAAATAGAAGAGGGTACTCAGTTAGCTGATACATTCTTATATGAAGAAGAAATTTTAACAGCCAGTGAATATTTAATTTTTGAACAGTTCTATCCTTCCGCAATAGAAATCGAAAGGGATATTGAAAGAGATACTCCTATATTAGTTATAACTGCTATAGATCCTGAAGTTGAAAAGGAAATTGGTAAGGGCATAGGAAGCACGTTATTACAAGAAGAATATGAAGCATATTATGAACTTTATGGTGATAAAATAACTGCTGATTATGGTGGAGAAGCTATTAAAAAATTACTTAAAAATATTGATTTACATGAATTAAAAATACAATTAGAAGCTGAATTAGCAAAATTAGATAAAAAGAGTGCAAAAGCTTTAAAACTAATTAAAAGATTAAAAGTAGTAAAAGATTTTCTTAAATCCGGTAACAAACCAGAATGGATGATAATAGAAGCATTACCAGTAGTTCCACCAGACATAAGACCTTTGATTCAAATCGATGGTGGTAGGTTTGCAGCTACTGATTTAAATGATCTATATAGAAGAGTTATAAACAGGAATAATAGACTTCAAAAGTTATTTGAAATTGAAGCACCTGAAATAATTATAAGAAATGAAAAAAGAATTCTACAACAAGCTGTAGACTCCTTAATATATAATGGTCGTGTAGGTAAAGCTATGACCGATAGAAGTGGAAGACCTTTAAGGTCATTAACAGATTTAATCAAAGGTAAAAAAGGAAGATTTAGAAGAAATCTTCTTGGAAAACGTGTTGATTATTCAGGAAGGGCCGTTATTGTTGTTGGTCCTGAATTAAAAATACATGAATGTGGTCTTCCAAAGAAAATGGCTATGGAATTATTCAAGCCATTTGTATTAAATAAATTATTAAAAGATTCCAATGCATCAAGCAAAAATGCAAGAAAATTAAAGAAAACTATTATAGAAAAAGAAATGCCAGAAGCATGGGAAATGCTTGAAGAAGTAATTAAAGGGCATCCTGTAATGTTAAACAGAGCTCCTACATTACATAGAATTTCTATTCAAGCATTTATTCCAAGACTAATCGAAGGCAATTCTATTCAATTACATCCATTGGTAGGTCCTCCATTTAATGCTGATTTTGATGGAGACCAGATGGCTGTTCATGTTCCATTATCAAATATAGCCCAAGCTGAAGCTAAATTCTTGATGCTATCAAGATATAACATCATATCACCAGCTAATGGTAAACCAATATCCATGCCTGGTAAAGATATGATTGCAGGTGCTTATTATTTAACTACTGTTGATCAAAAATATTTTGATTCTAAAAAATTACCTGAAAATCCAAATGATTTAATAGAAAATAACAACAAAATTAAATATATATTTGGAGATGAATTCCAGGCATTTTATGTACATGAATATGAAAAAATAACAAATCATGAGGTAGTCGTAGAAAATGGAAAATTAAAATGGTCAAAACCAACTCTCGTACTACATGAACCTATTGGTTTATATAATAATGGCGAGATTATTAAAACCACTGTAGGAAGATTAATATTCAAAGAAATACTTCCTGAACCAATTGGAAGATTTAAACCTGATTTCAATAAAATCTATAAAAAGAAAGAAATTAAAAATCTTATATTTGACACATTTAAATATCATGGAATTGACAGAACAGCTGACCTATTAGATGATATTAAATTCTTAGGTTTCCATTACGCAACAGTATCAGGATTAACAATTTCTGTAAGAGATATTGTTGAATCAAAAGAAAGATTAGAAATTATCAAAAAATCAGAAGAAACAGTTATGGAAATTGAAAAATATTATGAAGAAGGTTATCTAACAGATGAGCAAAGATATAAAGAAGTTGTTAAAGTTTGGGAAAAAACAATTGCCGCAGTTACAGAAGTAACAAGTAAAGAATTCAAAAAATATCCTTTTAATCCTGTGTGGATGATGGTTGATTCTGGAGCCAGAGGTAATATTGACCAATTAAAACAGCTTGCTGGTATGAGGGGGCTTATGGCTGATCCATCAGGTAAAGTTATAGAATTACCTATTAAATCTAACTTCAGAAATGGTTTATCAGAATTGGAATTCTTTATTTCTACACACGGAGCTAGGAAAGGTTCTGCTGATACAGCTCTAAGAACATCTACAGCTGGTTATTTAACAAGAAGATTAGTTGATGTTGCACAATCAATTACTGTAACTGAACCAGATTGTGGCACAGAAAAAGGTATTGAAGCAAGAGAATTAATAGCTGATGGATTAAGAATTGAAAAACTTGCTGATTATTTATTCGGTAGGGTTTTAGCTAAAGATGTATTAGACCCACAAACTGATGAAATAATATCACATCCAGAAACAGGTAAAAAATATGTCAAAGATGTTATGTTGGATGAAGAAGATGCTGAATTCTTAGCAAATTATAAAACAAAAATTCCAGTAGTTAAAACAATTGATAATATTGAAATTGATAAGATTAATCTATACTTATATAACATATTAAATAATGATGTATTGGTTGATGGTGAATTGTTATTCTCAAAAGGCACAAAAATTGATAATGATGTAATTCTTTCGTTAAAGCAACACAATGTAAAAACCGTTAATATCAAAGAATATAAAGCTGTTAATTTTGTATTTGTAGGCGATAATCTAAAAGTCGAAGATGAAAATGGAAAACTAATTACATTGGCAAATTATCAAGAAAAAATTGATGAAGATACAGCAAGAAAATTAGAAAGATATAATATTTCAGAAATCGAAGTTAGACCTTCAATTTATGTAAGATCTATATTAACCTGTGAAGCTGAGCATGGTGTTTGTGCTAAATGTTATGGTATGGACTTATCAAATCATAAGATAGTAAATATTGGTGAATCAGTTGGTATTATAGCTGCACAATCAATTGGAGAACCAGGTACTCAGTTAACAATGAGAACATTCCATACTGGTGGTATTGCTACAGCTGGTGATATTACACAAGGTCTTCCAAGAGCTGAAGAGTTATTCGAAGCAAGAAAGAATTTAAAAGGTCCTGAAGCAGAGTTCTCAACTGTAAAAGGTATAGTTAGGAAGATCGACAGAGATGAAAAGGGAAGACTTGTATTTATTGTTGAAGATTTAAAAGGTGAATTATACACATACACAGCAGATCCAAAAGTTAAACCAACAGTTTCTGAAGGAGACAAAGTAGAACCAGGTTATAGGTTAACTTCTGGTAATATAAAACCAAGAAGGTTATTAGAAGAATTAGGTGCAGAAGTTACATTTGATTACTTATTAAAAGAAATTAAAAAGATTTATGCAGAACAAGGTGTTGAAATTCACGACAAACATTTTGAAATTATCATTAAACAAATGTTCAATAAGGTTGAAATAACATATGCTGGAGATACAGACTTTATGCCTAAAGACTTAGTAAACATTAAAGCTGTAGAAAAGGTGAATAAAAAGATTTATGAAGAAAACAAAAAGATTGAAGAAAATAGAGAAGACATTATTGGTAAAAAATTGGCTGAAAAAATCTCTATAAAAAATGATGATGGAAATGAAATAATCGGTGATGTTGGAGATGAAGTTACAGAAGAACTATTAAACAAAATAATCGAAGTCGGTATAAAAGAAGTTGAAGTATTTAAAACAGAACCACAATTATTAGAAACAGAAGATGGAGAAATAAGGTTAGTTGGAGAAAAGAAAGCATATTTAATTAACCCAAAAGAACCTGCAAGATTTGAAAGAAAATTATTAAGAATTACAAAATCCTCTCTGGAAAGAGAAGGTTGGTTAGGCGCTGCCTCATTCCAACAAACAGTTCAAGTATTGACAGAAGCTGCTTTAGAAGGAAGAGAAGATTATCTAATGGGTCTAAAAGAAAATGTAATTGTTGGACAACCAATTCCAGCTGGTACTGGATTAAAGGCTTTCTTAGAATCAGAAATTTCTGTATTCGAATTACCAACATTCCCAACAGAAGAAACTCAATCAGAAGAAAGTGCTGCATCTTAATATAATATACAAAGGGACCTGTCTTTACAGGTCCCTTGTTTTATTTTATAAATTATAATTTAAGGTTTAAAAAGAGTGTAATGACACTTTTGCATTTAATAAAAAATTAACAATATCTATTTTTTAGATTATTTCTGCTTTTTCAAATTTTATTGAAAAAAACAGTGTCAAATTCCGATGATGTGTTATCTTTCGTCTCATTTTATTAATTCCAACAACCGTTCTTCATTTTTTCTCGTTGTTTTTTCCAGTAATTCTTCTGTTTTTATGTCTGCTGTTATTTCTCCTTTTTTTAATACCACTATTCTATCGGTTTTCTCTATTTCACTTACATCATGACTTGCTAATATTATTGTTTTTCCATTTTTGGATAATTCTTCCATTATTTCATATATTTTCATCTTTGTTTCTATATCCACTCCATTTGTCGGTTCATCTAATAAATATATTTCCGCTTCTTTTATTAATGCTCTTGCTAAATTTAATCTTCTTTTCATTCCTGTTGATGCTTCCATATATTTGATTTTTCTGTTTTCATATAACCCCATCTCTTTTAATCCCTTTTCTACTTTCTTTTTTAATTCTTTTCCTGTTAGATTATTTAACATTCCAAAAAAATTTAAATTTTCTTCTAAATTCAATCTATAGTAAAATGACCTTTCATTTGATGTTGCTATTGATATTAATTTTTTTATTTGTTTTGATTCTTTTTTTATGTCATATTCTTTTATTTTTATTTCACCGTCATCTGGTATTATAAACATCCCTATTGTTTTTATTAATGTTGTTTTTCCTGCTCCATTTGAGCCGAATATTGTTACTTTTTCTCCTCTGTTTATTGTAAGATTTATGTTTTTTAATGCTTTTATCCCATTTTTGTATATCTTTGTCAGATTTTTTATTTCTATTATTTTTTCCATTTTTTCACATCCTAATATTGCGATATTGTGCCATATTTTCTTGCTTTATCAAAACTGTTTTTAAACCAGTACATTCCTATTGGTAATATTATTATTGTCATTATAATCAATATTATTATATCCTCTTTTATTTGGTATAAAGTATATCCATTTATTAATGTTTTTCTCAATCCATCCATTGCATATGTTGTTGGTAATATATAAGATATACCTCTTAACCATTTTGGTAATATTTCTACTGGATAATATATACCAGAAAACATTCCTGTTAAGAATGAATATACCCAGCTCACAGGATCACCTTTTTTTGTTATTACAATAAATCCTGCACTTAATAATCCTATTCCACTTAAACTTATCATTGTTATTATTAATAATATTATTGAAGATATTATATTCATTTTTATTTCTACATTAAATGTATATATTAAAAATACAAATACAATTCCTGTGTTTAATATTGTAAATATCAATTTTGAGAATATAGTGTATATAAACACTTCCCATAATGGTGTTTCAGACAGAAGCAGGTATTCTATTGTTCCCATTACCTGCTCCTGTCTTATTACACTTTTAAATGTTGTTAGAGAGAGAGTAGTATAACTCATAAATACGCTTCCAGATATGAAATATGCAAGAATATTTCCCCCATATTGTTCAATCATTGGAAAGTAATTACCCTGAGCTATGAACCTTCCCATGAATCCAAATTGTAATAATCCTAAAAATCCACTGAGTATTCCCAGTACTGCTTGTGTTTTATAACTTTTCCATATGAGTATATCTCTACCTAAAAAATACAAAAATTTTTTTATTTTTTTCATTTATTTCCCTCATTAATGTAAATTATATTATCTACAATAATTGCTATTTTATTATCTTCTATATATTTCATGTTGTTTATAAATTCTTTTGTAATTAATGCTTTTTCTATTTCACCAGTTGTTATATTATATATCATTATTTTTTCTCCATCTGTTATTATCAATTTATTTTCATTTATATCTAATGCTTTTATATTTTTTAATGGATGCATTATTATATTTTCTAATTTACCATTTAAAATATTGTATATAAATATATTTGATTTTGTATCTTCAATTAATAGTTGATAACCATCTTTTAAAATGATTGTTTTTTTGATAGGATTTAATATTGTTATTGATCTTATATATGCCTCTTTTCCTAAAGTATGTATCAATATTCTATTTCCAGGATTTGAGTTTATACTTCCACTTAACCCATTATACGATATTATGTATTTGTTATCTTTGGTTAAATTTATTGCCTGTATTATTCCATAATGTCCTTTATACTTTTTTAATTCTTTTTTATTTTTATAATCATATTTTACTATTTCATTATTTTTATTCCCATAATATATATATTTTCCATCAAAATCAGCTATTTTTTGTATTTTTTTATCTTTATATAATAATTCTCCAGTTTTTAGATCATAGATTTCAATTACTCCATTTTCACATGAGATAAATAACTTATCTTTTACTATTTTTACTTTTGATAAATAATCTTCTAATTCTTTTTTTAAAATTGTTTGATCTTCTTTTTTTATTGTTAATTCTGCATATTCATTTTCTATTATTTCATATCCATTTTGATATTCATAATACATTATATTTTCTTCACATTCTTTATATTTTTTCAATTTTATTTGCTCATATTTTATTTCATTCTCTTTTTTTCCTTCTTCCAAAAGATAAAAGTTTATATAATCTTCATCACTTTTTATGAAGTATTTATCTGTTAATATTACCTTATTTTTTAAAGGATCAAATCCTGCATTCTTTTCATATTCTATTTTAAAATCTTTTAAATTTATTTTTTGAATTATTCCTTTTTCATATAATATATATAATGCCTGTATTTTCTTGTTTATTGATATATCATGTATATATTCATTATTATTAATATTTTTTATAATTTTTAAAGTATTTTTTTCCAATATACTTAATTCATCCATTCCAGAAAGTATTATTATGTATTTTTCCGTTTCAACAATTTTTCTGATAGGCTCATTTGATATTTTTGTAATTTTATTTTCCATTATTATATTTCCATCTGTTGTTCCATATATTATATTTCCATCTATTTCGTTTATTGTAGATATATATTTATTATAATTCATTGTTTTTATGTGCTTGCCGGTATCAATACTGTATTCATTAATTTCATTTACTTTTTCTCCGTTTACTACTATTAATTTTTTTTCATTTTCTGATATAAATATAAATGGAATTATATATTTATAATTTATATTTAATTTTATCTTTTTATTAGTGTTATTTTTATCTAAAATATAAAATGAATTATACTCTTCAAATTTTACTATATAATTTTTAGAAATAGCTAAAGGCATTGAATTATAAACCTCTATGCTTTCATTATTTAAATAATATATGAAACCAGTTCTTGTGGAATAATCAAAATTAAAAATTAATGCATTAAGCTGTGAGTCAAAATAAAAATCATTTGTAATATTTTTTATCGAATATAAATTTTTTTCCAGATTATTTACTAAATTATGGTTATAGTACTTAGAAATCAATACATAGTAATAATTACCTTCAAAATCTGATTCTTCAAGCCATTTAAACCAGTTTTGAGCATATACCTTTAATTTTTCCTCCAGCATTTTTTCTGAAAAAATTGCTGATCCCTGATATAATTTTTTTAGTTCACTATAACCATATTTTTTTCTAATAAAATCAAAAAATGAAATACCAAAAGTATAACCATTCCTAAAATTAAAGAAAATCCTTTTAAACTTCTCATTAAATGTCAAATCTTTAAATTCATCAGAATCTATTATTATTTTTTTTATTGTTTTATTATAACTATTTATAATATACGGATTATCATACCATCTAAACCAGCTTGCAAAAGCTTCATCTACAAAGGGAACTCCGCTTTTGCCCCATAATATACCACATAAACCATGAACTATTTCGTGTGGAATAGACCACCATGATGAAAAAATAAAGGTTTTAATTTTATCTTTATCCTTTATTGCTGTAGTAAATGATGCATTCTCATTAGAAAATGCCAATTTGTCTAAATCACTATTAATGATGACAATAATAATTTTTTCTGGGATTTCTTTTTCTTCAAAAGCTTTAATAAAATAATCCACCTCATCCTGAAATAGTTTTGCATAAATAACAATATGTTTTCTAAATGGAGAATTTTTTTCAAAATAAATCTCTAAATTCTTGGTTTCATATTTTGCATAATATTTTTGTGCATATTCGTATAACGAATGTAATTTATTTTTATCGATTTTTACAATTCCATATATTATATTACTAAATATGATTATAATCAATAAAAATAAAATTCTTAAGTATTTCAAAATATCAACTCCTTTTATTTTAATAGGAAGAGGGGTGTTCGATTATATGAACACCCTTGGAATTAATTACATGAACCTGGAATTAATATAGGTGGTATAATATCTTCAGCACAAATTCCAGTTTCGGCTATTCTATCCCAACTACCTGGAGCACAAGTAAATAAACAGGACATCCCACCATCTCCAGCACCTGGATCACTATCACATGGTGTTAAATCTGATGAATCTGATAAAATCCCTGGTTCATTCAAACTAATAATTTTGAATGACATATCAATACCCCCTTTTAGAATTATTACAATAAAGCCACCTCAAATAGCAACTTTATTGTTTGTTTCATTATTGGCTATTTCTTTTGATAATAAAACCATTGTCCATTCATATTCTAATTTTATAAGTTCACAAAAATAATTCAAAATTCTAAGGGCTCTTCCTATATCATTTATTTCCCTCATTAATGTAAATTATATTATCTACAATAATTGCTATTTTATTATCTTCTATATATTTCATGTTGTTTATAAATTCTTTTGTAATTAATGCTTTTTCTATTTCACCAGTTGTTATATTATATATCATTATTTTTTCTCCATCTGTTATTATCAATTTATTTTCATTTATATCTAATGCTTTTATATTTTTTAATGGATGCATTATTATATTTTCTAATTTACCATTTAAAATATTGTATATAAATATATTTGATTTTGTATCTTCAATTAATAGTTGATAACCATCTTTTAAAATGATTGTTTTTTTGATAGGATTTAATATTGTTATTGATCTTATATATGCCTCTTTTCCTAAAGTATGTATCAATATTCTATTTCCAGGATTTGAGTTTATACTTCCACTTAACCCATTATACGATATTATGTATTTGTTATCTTTGGTTAAATTTATTGCCTGTATTATTCCATAATGTCCTTTATACTTTTTTAATTCTTTTTTATTTTTATAATCATATTTTACTATTTCATTATTTTTATTCCCATAATATATATATTTTCCATCAAAATCAGCTATTTTTTGTATTTTTTTATCTTTATATAATAATTCTCCAGTTTTTAGATCATAGATTTCAATTACTCCATTTTCACATGAGATAAATAACTTATCTTTTACTATTTTTACTTTTGATAAATAATCTTCTAATTCTTTTTTTAAAATTGTTTGATCTTCTTTTTTTATTGTTAATTCTGCATATTCATTTTCTATTATTTCATATCCATTTTGATATTCATAATACATTATATTTTCTTCACATTCTTTATATTTTTTCAATTTTATTTGCTCATATTTTATTTCATTCTCTTTTTTTCCTTCTTCCAAAAGATAAAAGTTTATATAATCTTCATCACTTTTTATGAAGTATTTATCTGTTAATATTACCTTATTTTTTAAAGGATCAAATCCTGCATTCTTTTCATATTCTATTTTAAAATCTTTTAAATTTATTTTTTGAATTATTCCTTTTTCATATAATATATATAATGCCTGTATTTTCTTGTTTATTGATATATCATGTATATATTCATTATTATTAATATTTTTTATAATTTTTAAAGTATTTTTTTCCAATATACTTAATTCATCCATTCCAGAAAGTATTATTATGTATTTTTCCGTTTCAACAATTTTTCTGATAGGCTCATTTGATATTTTTGTAATTTTATTTTCCATTATTATATTTCCATCTGTTGTTCCATATATTATATTTCCATCTATTTCGTTTATTGTAGATATATATTTGTCATAATCTATCGTTTTTATGTATTCGCCATTTTCTATTTTATATTCTTTAATTTTTTTCCCATTTACTAAAAAGATTTTTCTTTCACTTTCAGAGATATAAGCTTTACTTATATTTTCTAAATCAGTATTGATTTTATATAATATAGATTTTTTTTGTATATTATAAAAATTTATATTAACTATGTTATTTATTGTTAATAAATAATTTTTTGAGTCTGTTACAAAAGTTCCTTTGTATAATTTCACTTTTTTATAATCTAAATCATATACAGCAGTATAAGAATATAAATTTCCATTTATATTCTTATTTAATATTATTCTATTATTTGATGTATAATAAAAATCATTATAATATATGTTTTTTATTGATGTAAATTTTTTTAAATTTATATTTTTATTTTCTTCTTTATTACATAATTTAATAAAATTTTCTGAATAATTGAAAGTGTTATTTTCGTCTTTTAACCATTTAATCCAATTTATCATATAAGGTATTATATTTTCTTTTAATTGACGTTTATTCCAACTATTTAAATTTATATAAAAATTTTTAAATCTATTTATTCCATATTCTTCAATAAAAAAACCTATAAAAGATGCTCCAAATGTATATCCATTTTTCCAGTTTAAAAATATTTTTTTATATAATTCTTCATAATTAAGATTCCTATATTCTTGAGAATACTTAATCATATATTTAACATAAAAATGATATTTTGAACCTAGATCAAGACCATCATTAATATATTTGAACCAATTTGCTAGTCCTTCTTTAAAAAATGGATTTTCTCCTTTAAAGGTATAAAAATCAATAGCGTGTACAATTTCATGTTTTAAATTAACAGGCGTTCCAAAAACTACTTTATTATTCCAGAAACCACCAACTTGATATTCTGATAATCCTACTATTTCTTTTCTAGTATCAAATAAAATTACAGGAATTTTTTTATTGAATATTTTTATTTTAAAAATTTTTATTAAATTATTTATTTCATTTTGGTAATATAATGCTATTTTAACTATATATGGAGAAAAATTAGCATTTTTTTCAAAATATATTTCTAAATTTTTAGTATTATATTTTGCATAATTTTTTATAGCATATTCATATGCTGAATTTATTTTTTTTTCATCCAGTTTAATGGAAAAGCTTAAACTTATAAGAAAAATAAACATTAATAATAATATATTTTTTTTTATCATAAAAATACTTCCTCCCTTTTTAATACTTGACACACCTGCATCAATAAATGCAGGTGTGTCAGGTGAGTTTAATTAAAAAATTATTTTAGCAATCTCCGCTTGATGGTGCGTATATATCTCCACCTGGATTTCCAGTTTCTAAAACTCTATCCCAACTACCTGGAGCACAAGTAAATAAACAGGACATTCCACCATCTCCGGCACCGGGATCACTATCACATGGTGTTAAATCTGATGAATCTGATAAAATCCCTGGCTCATTCAAACCAATAATTTTGAATGACATATCAATACCCCCTTTAGAATTATTACAATAAAGTCACCTCAAATAGCAACTCTATTGCTGTTTTTTTATTAGCTATTTCTTTTGATAATAAAATATTGCCCATTCATACCATAATTTCTTCTAAAACTCTATCCCAACTACCTGGAGCACAAATAAATAAACAGGACATTCCACCATCTCCGGCACCGGGATCACTATCACACGGTGTTAAATCTGATGAATCTGATAAAATCTCTGGTTCATTTAAACTAATAATTTTGAATGACATATCAATACCCCCTTTTAGAATTATTACAATAAAGCCACCTCAAATGATAACTTTGTTGCTTGTTTCTTTATTGGCTATTTCTTTTGATAATAAAACCATTGCCCATTCATATTCTAATTTTATAAGTTCACAAAAATAATTTTTAATTTCTTTTGGATATCCTTTTTGTAGATCATTTTTTAAATGGCAACCCCCACCACACAAATTTTTTGCCCAACATTTTTTACATCTTTCATTTTCAATTCCTATCATTATTTTATTAAATAAGTTGTATGCTGATTTTATTATTTCATCATGTGTATTTTTAAATATATTACCTATATAGTATTTTTCAATTCCTGTTGCGCGATGACACATATACAAATTTCCATCAGCGGAGAGCGAAATTTCTCTTACGCCTCCTAAACAGTTTATCTTCAATTGATTCTTGTTTTTAATTCTATTTTTTCTAACTATTATTGAAGATAATATTATTTCTGAAATTGTATTATCTTTTCCAGAAACATATGATTCTATTTTTTTATTGTATTTTTTTAAATCAGGTAATAATGTATAATCTTCTGGAGCTACAAATGCACGAACCACATTTTTAAATTTATATACTTTCCAAAAATCATCAAATTCTTGATTAAATTTTGTAACTGTTATTCTTGTATAATAGTCAATCTCAAATTTTTCTAACAATTTTATTCCATTTACAATTTTTCTAAATGAATTTTCGTTATTTTTTAATGGTCTTAATAGGTTATTTTCCTCTTCATTTCCATCAATACTTATCATTACTTTAAAATTATATTTTTTTAAAAATTTTGCTGTCTCTTCGTTTAACAACGTTCCGTTTGTTGTTATATTATAAGAAGGCTTTTGATCAAAATTTTTTTCTATATATTCGACAACTTCTTTTATAAGTTTAAAATTTAATAATGGCTCTCCGCCAAAAAAAGAGATGGATAATTGATCAAATTTATTATTGTATAATTTTTCTAATGCTAATTTTACAGTTTCAAATTTCATTATAGATGTATTTCCATATGTACCATTATCAGCAAAACAGTAAATACATTTCATATTACATTCTTGTACTACATTTAACACCAAAGTATTAAAATTAATATTATCATAAAAAATTTTTTCTTTATTAATAGATTCACTATTTTTTATTCTGTTATTTTCAATAAATTCTTTTAATTCTGTTGGTAAATCAATATTCCTTTTTTTATAATTTTTTAAAATATTATATGAATTTTCATCTAACTTATAACAGGATAAACTTTCCGGGAAAAAAATAATTTTTTCATTTAATTTTTCAAAAATGTGAAAATCTTTATAATTCATAATATTACCATCCCCTTTTATCAATATTAAGGTATCAGCCGGCTAAATATTTAAGGTTTAGAATTATATCTACGTAGATACAACAAATTTTATAAACTAAAAATTTTAATTCTATTATTATCAATAAATATATTGTGAAATTTATAACTTTATAGTTCACAAATTTTTGATGAATAATATTTTTAATATTAAAATATAAATAAAGATTTTTTTCACTTATTCAATTCACGATAATTTTATCAAAAAAAAAAAAAAATCAACAACATTAACGTAAATTTATGGTAAATTTTTCTTTTCTTAAATTTAATAAATTTACACATTTATTATATCAATGATATATTTTTATTGTTAATTTTTAGGTTTATTTTTAAGATTATATAAAAAAATAAGGAACCTTTCGGTCCCTTATTTTTTTACTATTGAAATTCTTACCATATTTTTCTCTATTTCTGCCTGAGCTTTTGCTTTTTCTGCTGTATTTGCCGCATGACTCAATTTAGCTTTAGCAGCTTCTATTGATTTCATAGCTGTTTCTACATCTATCTCCTCTGGCTTTTCAGCAGCTGTCGTTAAAATCACCATTTCCTTTCCATCCATTTCCATTATACCACCATGAATGGCAAACAATTCCTCTTTTTCATCTTCTGTTTTTACCTTTAAAGGTGAAACCTTAAGCTTAGCAACTATGGGCAATCTATTCGTTAAAACACCCATTCCACCTTCTACTGTAGTAAATTCGACATAATTTGCTTTCATTTCTGCTTTGATTCCTCTGGGGGTTACAATTTTTAAATCAAACATTTTCCCCCTCCTTATACTTTAATTCCCATACTTTTTGCCTTTTCTATTGCTTGTTCTATTGTTCCAACCATATAAAATGCTTGCTCTGGTATATGATCATATTTACCTTCTAAAATCTCTTTAAATCCTCTTACTGTATCTTCAATTTTAACATATTGTCCTTCAATACCGGAAAATTTCTCTGCAACAAAGAATGGTTGTGTTAAGAACCTTTGTATTTTTCTAGCTCTTTGAACTGTTAATTTATCCTCTTCTGATAATTCTTCAATACCAAGAATAGCAATAATATCCTGTAAATCTTTATATCTTTGTAATACCTGTTGCACTCCACGAGCTACCTGATAATGTTCTTCACCTAAAACTGCTGGATCCAATACCTTTGAAGTTGAGTCTAATGGATCAACTGCTGGATATAACCCTAATTCTGCTATTTGCCTTGAAAGAACTATTGTTGCTTCTAAATGTGAGAATGTTGTTGCTGGAGCAGGGTCTGTAATGTCATCAGCTGGAACGTAAACTGCTTGAACAGAGGTTATAGATCCATCTTTTGTGGATGTAATTCTTTCTTGCAATTGTCCAACATCTGTAGCTAATGTTGGCTGATAACCAACTGCAGATGGCATACGCCCTAACAATGCGGAAACTTCTGAACCAGCTTGAACAAATCTAAAGATATTATCTATAAACAATAATACATCTTTCTTTTGAACATCCCTAAAATATTCAGCCATTGTTAATGCTGTTAATGCAATTCTAAACCTTGCTCCTGGTGGTTCGTTCATCTGACCAAAAACTAAGGCTGTATTGGGTAAAACTCCTGATTCCTGCATTTCTAACCATAAATCATTACCTTCTCTGGTTCTTTCACCAACGCCAGCAAATAATGATAACCCTTTATGTTCAATTGCAATATTCCTTATAAGTTCCATAACAAGAACAGTCTTACCAACACCAGCACCACCAAAGAACCCTATTTTACCTCCTTTGGGGAATGGCGCTAATAGGTCAATAACCTTAATACCTGTTTCTAATATTTCAATATCTGTTGATTGATCCTTTATTGATGGTGGTTCTCTATGAATAGGCCAATAATCTTTCGCTTCTACTTCGCCTCTTTCATCTATTGGATCACCTAAAAGATTAAACATTCTTCCTAATGTTACATCACCTACAGGCACCTTGATAGGGGCACCAGTATCTACAACGTCAAGGCCTCTTTTTAATCCATCTGTTGAATCAAGGGCAACACATCTAACTGTGTTATCTCCTATTAATTGTTCAACTTCCAATACTAATTTTTTATTTGTATATGGATTAATTACTTCAAGAGCATTATATACTTCCGGCAACTTTCCTGATTCAAATTTAACATCCACAACGGGGCCTATTATACTTACTAATTTTCCAATATTTTTTTCCACTTATTACACCCCCAATATTATTCTTCCTGCAATGCCTGAGCACCGTTTACTATTTCTATTAATTCTTGTGTAATTGACGCCTGCCTTGCTTTATTATATGCAAGAGTAAGCTTTTCAATTAAATTCTTTGCATTATCTGTAGCATTATGCATAGCATTTTTTCTGGCATACAGTTCACTAATCTTATTTTCATATATAATTAAATACATTTTTGATAATAGATATAAATATGCAGCTTCTTCGAACAATTCTTTAGAATCTGGTTCATATTCAACCCTTGGATCCATAGCACCTTCAAAACTTATTGGTAATAAATCCACAACTTCTGGTTTTTGAACCAAAGCATTTTTAAATGCTCCATATACTACCTTAACTTTTCCTATATTTTTACTTTCTATAATATCTATAATATCATCCAAAATATATTCCGCATCCTCTTGCTTTGGAACATCATATAATTTAGTTCTGGATAGTAACAAATTGCCTGTTTGTTTTAACTCTATTTCTCCTTTAGAACCTATATTATAAAATCCAACAAAATCTTTTGTTTTATTTGATAAATCAATAGCCATTTTGGACAACTCAATAGGAAAAGCTCCACATAATCCCATATCAGGAGTTATTACTACTATTAAAGTTCCTTTATTATTTGACGTATATATACTATCCTCAACAGGAGATATTTTTTTTATTATTTTCTCTGCATAATGAGCATAATCCTTTAACGCCGTAATTTCTTTAACTATTTTATTAGCTTTTGCAGCAGCTACCATTTCCATAGCTTTTGTGATTTTCATTGTGGATTGTGTAGATGCACGGCGTTGTTTAAGAATCCTTAATTTTCCACGACTCATAAGATGTCACCACCTTAAGCTTGAAAAGCTGCTTTAAAGTCTTCAATAGCTTTTCTAAGCTCCTTATCTAAGTCATCATCAATTTTCTTCTTTGTCTTTATTGATTCTAAAATTGATGGTCTATTTGATTTTAAGAATTGTAAGAATTCTTTCTCAAATTTACTAATGCTTTGTGTTGGTATATCATCAAGATATCCATTTACACCTGCAAAAACAACTGCTACTTGATCTTCAACTTCCATTGGAACATATTGACCCTGTTTTAATAACTCAGAAAGTTTTTCACCTCTGATTAATTGCTTTCTTGTAGATTCATCTAATTCAGTTGCAAATTGAGCGAATGCTTCTAATTCTCTGTATTGAGCCAAGTCAAGCCTCAAACTACCAGCTACCTGTTTCATAGCCTTAATTTGAGCAGCTCCACCAACCCTTGAAACGGATAAACCAACATTTACAGCAGGTCTTTGGCCTGCATAGAACAATGATGGTTCGAGATAAATCTGTCCATCTGTAATAGAAATAACGTTTGTTGGAATATATGCAGAAACGTCGTTTGCTTGAGTTTCAATTATTGGTAAAGCTGTTAATGATCCACCACCATAATTTTCATGCAATCTAGCAGCCCTTTCCAACAATCTTGAATGCAAATAGAAAACATCTCCAGGATAAGCTTCACGTCCTGGTGGTCTTCTTAAAAGAAGAGATAATTCCCTATATGCTGCAGCATGTTTTGACAAATCATCATAAACTGCTAATGCATCTTTACCATTAAACATAAAATATTCTCCCATTGCAGCACCAGCATAAGGAGCTAAATATAATAATGATGCTGGATCACTTGCACTAGCCACAACAACCGTTGTATATTCCATAGCACCATATTCTTCTAATTTTGCTACTGTTCTTGCAACCGCTGAAGCTTTTTGCCCAATAGCAACATAAATACAGTGAACACCTTTACCTTTTTGATTTATTATTGTATCAATGGCTATAGCTGTTTTACCTGTTTGCCTATCGCCAATAATTAATTCTCTTTGTCCTCTTCCAATAGGAATCATTGTATCAATAGCTTTTAAACCTGTTTGTAATGGTGTATCGACAGGTTTTCTTAAAACAACACCTGGGGCTTTAAATTCAATTGGTCTTGTGTGTTTTGCATTTATTGGCCCTTTACCATCCAATGGTTCTCCAAGTGGATTAACAACTCTTCCTAATAGCTCTTCACCAACAGGAACTTCTGCAATTTTACCTGTTCTAACAACTTTATTCCCTTCTTTTATAAGCCTATAATCACCTAAAATTATTATACCAACATTATCTTCTTCAAGGTTTAATGCCATACCATTTACAACATCACCAGTATCGGTATGGATTTCAACTAATTCACTTGCCATAGCATCTTTTAAACCATATGCTCTGGCAATACCATCACCAACCTGAATTATCCATCCAACTTCCTTTATTTCACCTGATTCATATGATTTTATACGTTCCTCAATAACTTTTTCGAGTTCATCAGGATTTATTCTCAAACAAATCACCCCCGCTTGGAAGCGTACTCGCGTCCGATTTTTTCCAGCATACCTTTTATAGAATAGTCAAATACTTTATCTTCTAATTGTAACTGCATTCCACCTATTAAATCTTCTTTTATTTCTGAATCCAATATAGCTTTTCTTCCAGTTTTTTTGAAGATTATTTCTTTTAATTCTTCTATTGTTTTGTTTTTTAATTCATATGGTGTTATCATTTTTACTTTTATTAATTTCTTTAATTCATTATTCTTTTGTTCAAGTAATATATAGATCATTGGTAACATTAATTGCCTTTTTTTATATACTAAAGCTTCAATGAACTTATTGAAATTAGCATCTTCAATTTCTGAAGCCTTAATAATTTGCATAGTAATATAATCCTTTGGCAACAAAGGATTACCTATTAAATCATAAAACTTCTTATCTCCTTGAATTTTATCTATAACTTTTTTTATAGCATTAACGTATTCATCCAATTTATCCAGTTTATTTTCTTCAGATAAATATTCTAAAAAAGCTTCTACATATCTTGTTGCAACTGATATTGAATTTTTCATAATTTTTCACCCTTATCAAGTGCTTCAAATGCTCTTTTTACAATTTCCTCATTAACTTTTTCATCAACATTTTTCTTTAATATCATTGAAGCAATTGCAATTGAGAGTGAAACCACTTTATTTTGTATATCTTTAAATGCCTCTTCTTTTATTTCCTCTGCTTCTTTTTCTGCCGAAGCTATAATTCTGGCTTTTTCAGCAGTTGCTTCTTCTTTAGCATTTGATACTATGCTTTTTGCTAATTCTTCAGCTTCTTTTATAATACTTTCTTTTTTCGCTCTTATATCTTCTAATTCCTTATTTGCATTTTGTAATTTTTCTTCAGCTTCTTTTCTTAATTTTTCTGATTGATTTAATTCGCTTTCAACAATTTGCCTTCTTTTATCTGCCATCTCAAAAAAGGGTTTATATAGCATAACCCATAAAAAATATGCTAATACTGTAAACCCTACTAAATTAAGTATTGATGTAAAATTAAAATCTAACACTCATTACACCCCCTTTTATGGGGATTCTTACCCCGAAATTACAATTATGGTAATACGATCAACATTAATAGCGCAATAACCAATGAGTATAAACCTGTAGATTCTGTAACAGCCATAGCTAATAACATACGTGTAGTTAATGTACCAGCCATTTCTGGTTGTCTTGCCATAGCATCCATAGCATGGGCACCAACAGTACCTTCACCAACACCAGGTCCAATAGCACCAATTCCCATAGCTAAACCTGCACCTACAAATTTACCTAAATAATACAATCCAGTACCTAATGCAGCCTCACTTCCAGATTTTACTATTTCTTGTGCTACTTGTTCAACAGCCATTCTAATCTACCTCCTTACAAAATTTTATTATAATATGCTACAAATTCTTAGCTATATTTATTCTTCAAGCAAAGACCCCATATATGCTATTGCTAATAAAGAAAAAACAAATGCCTGTATTAATCCAACAAAAATACCAAAAAAGCCCCATAAAAATATAGGTAAAACAAAATATTTTAACATATAACTAATAATTAAAACTAATATTCCTCCACCAAAGATGTTTCCAAACAACCTCAACGAATGCGAAACAGGTTTTGCCAATTCACCAATCAAGTTTAAAGGTAATAATAATGGTGTTGGTTCAATAAACATCTTTAACCAATTAATTATTCCCTTTGCTGATGCTGCAAAAATATGACTGATAACAAGTACCATTACAGCAAATGTAGCATTTGTATTTAAATCAGATGTTGGTGTATACCATGTATCCGTAAACAAAGCTACTTTTAATCCGTCTCCAACTGGTGAAACATTTATACCAGGCATACCTGACAAAAGATTGGCTATTAATATGTATAAAAATAATGTTGTCGCAATTACATAAATCGGTTTTCTATACTTCGGATTTGGAACAGCATCTTCAACTAATTCCCAAAAATATCCAAGCAAGGATTCAACCAAAGCCTGTTTTTTATTAGGTATTAATTCAAATTTTACTCCAGCAGCAAAAATAATTAATATTAGTATAATAACACCTGACATAATAACCGTCATTGGATTAATAGTGTTCCAAAAAGTTGGAGTATCACCAAAGGAATATACCCATCTTAACCCAACACCTTCTAAATTTGCTGAAGGGAAAAATATAAAATTAATTAATCCCAATCCCACATAAATCAAAAAAAGAGTTAATAATGTCTTTTTCTGTCCTTGAGTCATATGTATTCCTCCCTGTTATTTTGGTGAAATAAGAGCCGCAAACTTCATATTCATTAAACCCAAAAAAGTTAAAAATAAACCTTCACTTGAAAAAAGCCCTGCAACAAGTAGGATTATACCAAAAAAAGCGTATCTAATTATATAACCTTTTAAAATTTTACGTTTGGGTTTTGTTAATAATGTTTTAATTTCCTCAGTTATCATTAAGATTCCCGCAATCGCTCCGACACTACCAAGAAAAATAAACAACGCAGTAATTTTATAAAAATATAACAAACTTAAAAATTCAATCATCGAAAGAATTATTATTTTTATTATTATCTCTTTTGCCTTCTTTTTTAGTTCTGAGTTCATTATCCTGTTTTTCTGCCTCCTTTAGCAATTCCATTATGCCATTATATAGTCCAGAAATTATCCCTAAAAATAAAAACACTATCTTCCAAATATCATTATTTGTTAAGGAAGATAACCCATAACCTATTAAATATCCAATAAATATATTAGCTAATACCGTTAGTGCAAAAAAAAGAATTAAGTTAAGATTAGCAAAAATCTTAACATCTATCTTATGATTTTTCATATTGAACTTTTTAAAACAACAAAAAATTCTTCAGAAAATTTATTATCAATATTCATAGGAAATCTCAACGATATTCCATCTTTTATAAAGATAATGTTATTTCCATGCATTATCGATGGTGGTGTAATATTTATCTTATACCCTAATTTTTCCAAATTTATTGCAATAGAACCAGAAATCATATTTCCTAATTCTCCCAGAGCACTTAAACTCATTTCATCCAGTTTTTCAACAGGCATGCCCATCATCATTTGAGAAACTATAACTTTTGCTGATTCAACAGACAATCCCATATGAATATTCCCATCAAGATCGCCTATAAAACCTATAGTAACAACAACTTCATAAGATCTATTATCCCCTTTATCTACAACAGGTTTTTGAATTACTATATCCATATTATTTGTTGCCATTTTAAAGGTTTTTGAAAAAGCATCTAATATAGAATTAATAACTTTTACATTCATAAAAAATCCTCCTTTATTTATTTCACAAATATTATACTATAATTTTAACTAAATTACAACATTATAATAATTTTCTCAATAGACAATTTTTCTGGTATAATTAAATATATATAATTATTATCTTTTATAATTATTATCTCTTTATTTTATTTAAAATTTTTTAAAAAGGGAGGGGAAAAAATGAGAGTTGGAATATTGACAGGTGGAGGGGATTGCCCTGGATTAAACGCAGTTATAAGAGGTATTGTTCATGCTGCAGGTGAAGGCTATGAAACTTACGGTATTCTTAATGGATGGAAAGGCATGCTTACAAAAGAAATGATAAAATTGGACAATGACGATGTTGAAGGTATTCATATATTAGGCGGAACTATATTAGGAACAGCCAGAGTTAATCCTTTTAAAGATGAAGAAAGCAGACAATTACTTGAAAAAAATTTTAAAGAAATGAAACTCGATGCACTAATTGCAATAGGTGGCGATGATACATTGTCTGTTGCTGCAAGGTTGTCCAGCTTAGGATACCCAGTTATTGGTGTTCCTAAAACGATAGACAATGATGTTTCAAACACTGATTATACTTTTGGCTTTCATACTGCCGTAAATGTTGGAGCAGATGCTATTGATAGATTACATTCTACTGCAAAATCGCATCAAAGAGTCATGATTGTTGAATTAATGGGAAGAGAAGCTGGGTGGATAACTATAGAAGCTGGTATGGCAGCTGGTGCTCACTTAATATTAATACCAGAATTTCCAATGACAATAAATGAAATTGTAAACTATGTGAATAAAAGAATGCAAGAAAAAAAATATATGATAATAGCTGTAGCAGAAGGATTTAAACCAACAGAATTAGAACAGGTGGTTGCTGATAAATCTACTATAGATGCTTTCGGACATATTAGACTTGGAGGAATTGCTCATTATTTGGCTGAAATTATTGAACAAAAAACAGGTTACGAAACAAGATCAGTTGTGTTAGGGCATTTATTAAGAGGAGGAACTCCTACTGCATTCGATAGAATTCTTGGGACAAGATATGGTGTGGAAGCCATGAATCTTGTAAAAGAAAAGGATTTTGGAAGAATGGTTGCTTTAAAAGGAAATCAAATTGTATCTATCCCACTAGAATATGGTGTAGCTACTAAAAAACTTGTACCTTTTGAATACTATAAGTTAGCTCAATTATTCTTTGATTAATAAGATAATTTAAATTATATTATAGAGGTGAATTTTTATAATGAATTATGCAGTAACTATAGGTACTTTCGATGGCGTTCATAAAGGACACCAAATTATTCTCAAAAAAACGCTTGAAGTTGCTAAAAAAAATAATTTAATCCCAAAAGCTTATATTATGAAATATCCTGCAACAAAATACTTTGGGAATTTTAAAGGGGTTATTTTACCTTCATATGAACGAGAAAAAATAATCCAAAGTATGGGTTTTGAAACAGAAATTTTCGAATTACCTGATGTAATACATATAACTCATGGAGAATATTTGAATTTTCTCGTAAAAGAAGGAATGAAAGCTATTGTTTGTGGAGAAGATTTTACTTTTGGGAAAGAAAGAAAAGGTGATGTTTCCTATCTTCTAGCTGAACAACATAAAAACAACTATTATGTTGAGGTTTTAAAAGATATAAAAACTTCTGAAACAAGGATAAGTTCTACGTTTATTAGGCGCGCTTTGCTATCGGGTAATATTGAAGAAGCAAATAACTTGCTGGGAAGGAATTGGACACTCGAAGGCCCTGTATATGAAGATAGACATATTGGCTTCAAATTAGGATTTCCAACTGCTAATATCAATATAAGATATAAGGAAGAAGTAATATATCCTCATTATGGTGTATATTTAGTAAAAGGCGGAATTAAAAATAGTTCATATAAATACTATGGATTAATGAGTGTTGGACTTCGTCCAACTTTTAATGAAAAAATAACTGAACCTAAAGTTGAAATTTATTTTTTAGATTATTTTGGAGATTTATATAATAAAATAGTAAAAATTGAGGTATTAAAATTCCTTAGAGAAGAAATAAAATTTAATTCAAAGCAAGAACTTATCAATCAGATGATAAAAGATGAGGACAATGCAAGAAAAATCATAAATAAAATAAGGTAGGTAATCCTACCTTATTTTATTTATTTTGCAAATGCACTTGCTATCCACGAACCTTGTGATTGCATCTGAGACACTGATTGTTCCATTGCTGAAAATTTTTGCCAATAATATGCTTCTTTTCTCTGCAGTTGATCAACCAAAGTTGTCATTCTTTTCGCAATATCCCTCATTTCGGTACCTATAGTACCAGTTGTCCCGGAAATTTGATCTATTGTTCCACCAAATTTTGTTGTATCCCAAACATAATCTTTAAATTGTATTGCTATTCCTTTATTGTTATCGTCTTCATAAGCGAATAATTTCCAGACTTCTTCAGCATTATTTTGAATAGCTTCTTTTAGTTTGCCTTCATTTATTTGTAAAATGCCTTTCATTGTATTTTCATAAGAGCCCCCAGCATCACCAGAATTAACACCAATATCATATAAAGAATTATATTCAGCATTCACATCAGAGGACCATGAAATAACCCCATATGCTATATCTCTTAAATTATAAAAAATATCCTGTAAATTTTCATCGCCTTTTAAAATACCCTTCATTTTATCTTCTTCTGATAATGTTTGACCTTTTTCAGCCTTTACTGGTTCTTCATTTAATTTATCATATATATAACCTATAACCTCATTATACTTATCTACAAATTCACTTATTTTATCATATGTTGCATCTGCATCTTGAGTTACCTGAACATCCACCCATCCACTGGATATTGATTTTAAATTTAAGGTTACATTATTATATTCTACAGTATTTCCCCATGTAGTTTTTGTCAAATCTGCAGTTCCATCTCCATCTAAATCAATTCCAACATTTGCTGCAGTACCTGCCGTAATAGTCCCCATATAATTCCCTGAATTATCTACCCAGGATAAATCATCTAAAAGATTAGTTTTGTTACTACCTGTTGAATCTCCATCTTCTATAGTAATTGATTGGGGGCCACCCTCTTTATTTCTAATCATCAATTTATCTTCATTTTCATCATACCATGCTACTACATTGGCATTGGAAGCATTTATTCGAGCAATTAAATCTCCCAATGTATCTGTTGAACTAACAGTAATTTCTGTTCCATTTATCCTTATTATCCCTGAAGCAACATCTGAACTTATATCGGATAATAATTTAGATGTGTTTATTGCACCAGCGTGCACAGTACTTTCAATATACCCAGCAGTTGCACCCCCTGGAACAAAATCTGAACCCTCTAAATTAAACACATCTACAAAATTACTTGTATCAGAAGAATCTCCCAATAAAACTTTTGATACAGTTCCTTCCATTCCAGCTTTTTCTTCTATTTTCAACTTCCCATTATCAAGTGAAGCTGTAAAATATGTTGAATTTGTATCTATTTGATTTATTATGTCACCAATTGTATCAGTACCAGAAAAACTAATTTGCGTACTTTCTAATACATTACCCGATGAATCCAATGCCTTTAAAGTAAATGTCCCGGCCACAGGCGTAGTTCTACCATCTAATTGATAGTATTGTGTTGTTAAATCAGGTATATTTCCTAATGTATTATTTGGAGTAAGGGCTGTTGAGGATGACAATGAATTAACTTTAACCTTAAAACTAACATTGCTTGCTGAAGTAGAAGCTGTAGCAGATAAAACATTCACATCACTTACCTGAACACTTTTAGGTATTAAATTACTTTTTAATTTAAATGTTGCAAGGAAGTCCCAAAAATCACTAAGTTTTGAGTCAACCTCTTTCCATGCTTTTTGCTTTAGCTGTAATGTGTCGAATTCATTTTGAAGTCTTTCTAATGGTTTTCTTTCTACAGACATTAATTGATCTATAATGGCTGATGTATCCAAACCACTTGCTACTCCTCCAAATTGGAAAGAGCCAAGATAACTATTTTCACTCATATTTTTTCACCTCCATATCTACGCACGTTCATCAAGAAAAATGCCTTCCAGCTTATCCAGCATTTCTGCCATCTTCACAGCTGTTTCTGGAGGAATTTGTCTAATAACTTTTTTTGAATCTTTGTCAACAATTTTAACAATTATCATATTTATATCATCGTTTACTTCAAACTTCACTTCACCCTTAAATATCTCTTTTAATTTGTTTAATTTCTCTTCAATTACTTTAGATAAATTCCTCGTATCGAGAGCATTATTTGATACTTGATGTTCCTGATTTTTGTTTACATTAGTCTTTGTAGTGGTTTTTTGACCGCTTTTTTTTGAAATGTCTACATCTTTAGTAAGTGAGTCTATAAAACTTGAAAAATCACCATTTATCCTGTTCATTTCTCCCATAATTACACCCCCATAGGAATCCTTTCCTGATTAAAACTTTCCTATTTATATATCGGACATATAAGGAATAATTATTAGCTTTTTTTATAATAATTTGTAACAAAATAATTAATAGTATCTTGAATTACAAAGTTTTCTACATAAACACCCAATGATACATAAGGTTTATTTGAACCATGATAATCACTACCTGCAGTAACTAATAGTCCATTTTTTCTTGCTAAATCTATGAGAAAATTTGTATAATGTGGATCACTTGAATAATGAAAACACTCTATACCATCAAGTCCATAATCTTTTAATTCATTTACAAGTATTTCCAGTTGATTGTTGGATAATCTCAATTTTTTAGGATGGGCTAAAACAGCTAATCCTCCAGCTTTTTTTATAGCTCGAATAGTTTTTTTAGGCGAAAATTTAAATCTCTCTATATAACATGATTTCCCTCTTGTCAAATATGTTTCTATAATCTGTGATACTGATGTGCCATATCCTTTCTTTAATAATATTCTTGCTATATGTGGTCTTCCTATAGTATATAAAGATAAACCCTCTAAATCTTCAATATCTATTTTAAACCCTTCTTTTTTTAATAATTCTATCATCAATTTATTTCTCTCTATTCTTTTATTATATATAATTTCAAGTATTGAATTTAAATAGTCGTTTTTTATATCTATATTATATCCAAGAATATCCATTAATGTTGGAAATTCCGCATTTATCTCAACCCCTGGAATATATTTTAAACTTAATTCATTTGCAAATTCAATAGCTTCATTTTGACCTTTTATGGTATCATGATCTGTAATAGAAAATATTTTTATTCCCAGATTTTTTGCTTTTTTAATAAGTTGTCGTGGAGATAACGTTCCATCAGAATAAGTGCTATGGCAGTGCAAATCCAGTAACATAAATTAAACTCCTCTCATAAAACTTCAACTCTATTTTTTCCATTATTTTTTGCTTTGTAAAGAGCTTCATCTGCTATTTTCACTAATAATTTTAATTTTGGTTCTTTTGTAATATTTGAAATAGAAGAAACTCCCATACTACATGTAATATTCATTTTTGTGTTTTCTAACAAATCCTTATTTATATCCTTCAATAATCTTTGGGCTATCTTTTTTGCATCATCAAGATTAGTATTAGGTAAAATAAGTAAAAATTCTTCACCACCATATCTACAAACCATATCAAAATCCCTTAAATGCGTTTTTAAAGATTTCACAAGTTCAACCAATACTTCGTCCCCTTTTTGATGTCCATATTCATCGTTTACTTTTTTAAAATCATCAAGGTCAATTAATATAACTGAAAAATCAAAGTTATATCTCTCATATAGTCCATATAGTTCTTTCAATTTATTTTCCATATATCTTCTAGTATATGCTGCTGTTAATGGATCTAAAATACTATGCTCATAATGAGTTATTTTATCCAGAATAGAGTAAAGGACATCTTCAATAATTATTATATTATCAAGGATTTCTGCAGCTTCTTTTTGACTCAATTCTATATTAGAATTAGCCAAATATATATAATATTTATAATCTTTATAATCAGATATATATGATAACTTTAATGGTTTTATAAGGAATTGATCTTTTTTCAATTCATTTTCATCTTTAAAATTAAAGTTATATTCAACTTCATAGTCATTTGTTATTATTCTTATCAAAATTTCATCAATTGGAAATATGTCTCTTAAATATTCTCCTATCTTATCCACAAGATATTTTGGAGAGTCTGATTTTAATAAATCTATAATTAGATTATTTATTTTTTCATATGATTTTATCCTTGAAATTAAATTATAATAATTATACTGATTATTTTTATATTTCAATGAATAATTTTCTTCATATATAAATGTTGGAATATTAAATTCATTCATTAAATATTTATTTATTTCTTCAAATTTATTTTTCATCATCAATTCATCATATATTTTTTGTGCCTTTCTTATATACTTTAAAGATTTGAATTTTTCTCTTTTTACATTATAAAAATAACCCAAACCTTCATATAGCAAAGCCAGAGATAGTTTTTTATCTTTAAACTCTTTGATTAATTCTATTGCCCATTTTTCATATTCATCGTTAAAAGAATAATTTGCAATTTTTTCAGAAGCTGTATTTATTAGTTCTTCTTTGAAATAAATCAGTGGATTATTTTTAAAAAATATCCATGAATCATAAATCTTTTTTTCATCACTTTCAAACACTACTTTATAAAGATTAATAAGAAAATCGTTTTTTAATATAAATTCTTTATATTTTTTGTTCTCAAAAAAGCTTTTATCTTTTTCAAAGATTGCTTTTAATACGTAAATATTATCATTTACCTCATTTATATTGCTTTTTAAAAATGGCTTATCTTTTATATAATTCTCCACTTTCCTTATATTACTATCAAGATTGGAATAATCTTTTGCATATAAAAAATAATAATTTTTTATATCATTTACAAGTATATAACTATTAAAATCATTATTTATTTTAGAATATTTTTCTGCTCTATTTACAATTTCAAAAAATTCTTTTATTTCCCCTTTATATAATTTATTATTAGCAATATTTATTAACACTCTATTATATGTCTGATAATCCCCTATTTCTTCAGAAATTTCAAGAACTTTCTTATTATAATATTCAGAAAGATTAGAATTTAAACTTTCATATAGTATTGCCATATTACTATATATTATCTGAATTAATCTTTTATAATTTACCTCCAAAGCTATACTTAACCCTTCATTATAATATTTTAAAGATAGTTCCGGTAATTCTGTTTCAAGTTTTATGCCAAGCATATTTAATAGCATACCTTTAATGGTTTTAAATTTTTTTAAGTGTGCATATTTTGAAAATATACTTTCAAATTTAAAATAATAATCGTAAATTTCTTCTTTTTTTAATTTCGAAAAATTTATATTTAGATAATAATAAATATATAATACTTTTTTATAGTCTGTAGTTTTTTCATCATTAATCCACTTAATAAGCATATCATTCAAAGTTTTCTTATCTGAAAACTTTAAGAATAAATATGCTATGTAACCATATACTTTACTTTTACTGATTAACTCAATATATTTTTTTATATCTTCATTATATTCATTAAAAAAATATTTTTTTGACAGATAAATTCCTATTGCTGAATAAGGAATATTATCTGTAAGATTTTTAATTTCATTAAAACCATAATCTATAAAACTCAAATTTTCCCATTTAAATAAAGATTCTTTCATTTTTTTTATAATTAAAGCTATAGTTGCTCTTATTTTGCCTGAACTTTTTAAATGAAATATTTTCTTTTTCAAAGAATCGCTTCTCTGACATAAATATACATGAATTATTCTTTTTTCTTCCTCTGATAAACTATTGTGAAATAAATCTTGATATATTAGATTAAAAAATCTATATTCACTGTTTTCTTTAAGAATTATATCTTTTTCAATTGCATATAAAATTGAGATATCAAATGACTTTTTGAAATATTTTTCAAGGTGTTTGATTTCATCTTCGTTAAATTTAAAACCCAGGAGAGAAATATATTTTAAGTCTTTTCTTATATCTTCAGGAATTCTTTTAATTTTTTCTATAGCTAAATCTATCAGTTTTTTATCCTTTAAATTTTCAGGATAAAACTCATACTTTCCATCTTCAATTTCTATTATTTTTAACATTACCAAATCTTTTACAATTTGAAAAATATGTCCTGGATATCCTTCTGATAAATTATATACTATATCGACTATTTCTGGATATTTTTTTAGGAATGTACTCGATAATAATATATTTAATAATATTTCTGTTTTTTTCTTATCAAAAGGTTTTAACTTAATATATTCAGTGTTTTCAAATCTTATAGTAGGTGAAATGTGGGATAGTAAAATAAAAGAAAAAGGAAAATCAAAATTTTTACTAATAATATCTTCAATAAAGTTTTTAAATTTAATATCAATCTCCTGATAATCATCAACTATTATTATTAATTTAAGATCTTCTTGATTTTTTTTCATTAAATCTATCAATTTTAAAAAGTAGAACACATTTAAGCTTTGTGGTATAGCAATATCCCCAGGAAATAAATCTTTAATATTAGATGCCTTTATCACAGTATATCCTAATTCTTTAAACTTAAATTCCATAAAATTTATTAGTCTTGTTTTACCAACACGTTGGTTACCATATATATAAATATGCTTTTTCCCTATAACTTTTAAAATTTTATCTCTTTCAATATCTCTATTTATAAAATGAGGAATCCTAATTTTCTCTTTTTTATTTGTATAATCAAAGGAATTTGTTAATAAATTATACAAGTCATGAACACATTCAAAGGTTTCATTTTTTATCTTATTAACAAAGTTATCGATTTTTTCATATTTTTTACCCATCAAAGAGTATAATTTTACTGCGAATTTAATCAATAAATCTATAACTCCATCTTCATTTTTCTTGTTATTTATAATTATTTTATCATTTTCTTCAGGAATAAAAATAGATGGAATCATAGTAACATTATTTGTTTCATCTATAAATATATCCTCTAAATAAATGTATGGAATAATAAGGTTAGAAGAATGTGTCAATCTATCCACTATATCAAAAACTGTATATAAAATATTATAATAAATTTCTTCATTTATCTCTATTTCTGTTATTGGAACTTCATTCCAATATTCAAAATTTATAGCATAACTTTCATTATCATACTCTATTTTTTCTGGTAAATTTATTCCAAACTCATTTAATGATTCTAATGTTTTTAATATTTTCAAATATCTCTCATATTGAAAAAAGAAGCTTTCCGTGATTCTTACACGGAAAGTTCTATTATCTATTATCTTTAAATATTCCTTGCCAAAAAGAGTTTCTCTCAAAAAAAACTGTAATTCTTCCAAAGCAATCGCTCCCAAAATTAAAATAAAAGTTAAAATAAATGATATATTTTAAATATAGAAACTGTAATCAAAGAGGTAACAGCCATTATTTTTATTAATATATCTAATGATGGTCCAACTGTATCCTTTAAAGGATCTCCAACAGTATCCCCTACTACAGATGCTTTATGTGCATCTGTTCCTTTTCCCTCGCCTTCTAAATTCCCATTCTCAATATATTTTTTCGCATTATCCCATGCTCCACCTGAATTTGCGGTATAAATTGCTAACATAACACCACTAAAAGTAGTTCCTGCTAATAAGCCTCCAACAAAATCCGTTCCAAATATAAATCCAGATATTAATGGAGTTAATACTGCAATTAAAGCAGGAATTTTCATTTCTTTTAAAGCTCCGTCACTACTGATCTTAATACATCTATTATAATCCGGTTTATTTTTTCCTTCCATCAATCCAGGTATTTCTTTGAATTGCCTTCTGATTTCTTCAACCATTTTTTCAGCCGCATTCACCACCGCATCAATTAAATATGCACTAAAAAAATATGGTAACGCTGCTCCAAAAAGAGCACCTGCTATAGTCCTTGGACTGATTAAATTAATATTTAAAAAACTTTTCAAATCCACTTGCATGGATGGGTTTATTTGTGAATATACAAATGATGCAAACAAAGATAATGCTGCAAATGCTGCTGATCCTATAGCAAATCCTTTACCAATAGCTGCTGTTGTATTTCCAACAGAATCTAACATATCTGTTATTTTTCTAACTTCAGGTTCTAATTCTGCCATCTCACTTATACCACCTGCATTATCTGCAACAGGCCCATAAGAGTCAACTGAAACCGTTGCCGCAACAAATGATAACATTCCCATAGCAGCCATAGCAACACCATATAACCCAGAAAAATAATCTGCTATTAAAATACCAAACATCAACATAAATACTGGATATAATACACTTTTCATACCTAATGCCATACCCTTAGATATTACTATAGCTGGTCCACCTTTAGCAAATTTAGCCAATTCTTTAGTTGGATGATACTTATCGCTGGTATAATATTCCGCTAATAAACCAATTAATATCCCTGAAAAAATACCCACTATTGCTGATAACCACGGAGAATAAACACCATATCTAAAACTCATTAATTTTAATTCATCATGAGGAACATCCTTTAAATACAATATACTTAAAAAAAATGTGAAAACTATTGTAAGTATTGCTGAAGAAAATAATGATATATTTAATTCTCTATGTGGATTATCAGATCCCTTTTTAAATATTACATATAATATTCCTATCATTGCACCAATAAGTCCTAATATAGTAAAAAAAAGTGGATATAATGCTAATTTAAAAGTTGTTATATATGAAATTTCTTTAACATCTCTAGAAATTAAAAAGCTTGCATATAATACCAATATGACTGATGATATTATTGCACCTATATAACTTTCCAACAAATCTGCTCCTAATCCCGCAACATCTCCAACATTATCTCCAACATTATCCGCTATTGTAGCAGGATTCCTCGGATCATCCTCTGGCAATGCCAGTTCTGTTTTACCAACTAAATCCGCCCCCATATCTGCAGCCTTAGTATATATACCTCCTCCAACTCTATCAAACATAGCAATAATAGAGCATCCAAGAGCATATCCAGAAATAGTCATTGCAAAAGGTATGTAACTTATCCCCAACCAATTTCTGATTACAACAATATTTTCTTTATTTAACTGACCTTTCCATATACCAAAAATTATATATACAAGTATTAATCCCAGTAACGCAAATCCTGCAACAGAAAGCCCCATAACACTTCCACCTTGGAAGGCTACTTTAAGTGTTTTTCCTATATTCTTTGTTTTTCTTGCCGTATTGGAAACACGAACATTTGCATATGTAGCCATTTTCATTCCTACATATCCTGCACTTCCACTCATTATTGCTCCAATTATAAAAGCAATTCCAACATTAATATCTGTTACAATCATCAAAATAACGGTTATAAATACAACATACAACCCTACAGTTTTATACTCGTGATTTACAAATGTTTTTGCACCTTCACGAATAGCTAAAGCAACTTCTTTCATTTTTTCTGTGCCTTCATCAAGTTTTAACACAGAATAATAATTAAATACTGCAAAACTTAATGCCAATAATGGTATTATAAGCATGTAATATAACATAATTTCCCTCCCCTCGCTATTTATGTTTCTATATATGTCAAACAATTTTATTGGGGAGTTACAAACATAAAATCTAATTAAAAAAAGTTATTTTCTCTATTTCATCTATCAAATCATATATAAAATCAAAATCAAACTGTTTTAATTCTTTTTTCATATTAAAAAATGCCTCTCTAAATAACATTTGTGAATTGCCAGATCTTATTTCAATAGCACATTCAAGCATGGCATTAAAAAGATCTGAAGCTCTTACATATCTTCCATATTCTGATTCAAAAGGATTAATCATATAATCTTTAAATCTTTTAAAAATCTTTTCTGTATCTTCATCACCTTTAAGCCATTCTTCAATCATTTCCTCTTCAATTCTTGAAATTATATCTTCCATTCCTTTTACTTTCTTCTTTGTTGGTGTAATTACATCTCCTGTAAATGCTTCTGGAAAATCATGTAATATACTTGCTATAATTATTTCATCAAGTAATTGTTCATCTGTATTTTTATTTAAAAAATAAAAAATAATTGAAGCTGCAACAACCATAAAAGTGTGTGCAGATACAGAATTTTTTACATTTCTATGGTTTTTGTTCCATCTATACATAGTAGTCATCCTTGTTGATATCTTTAAAACATAGTTTAATATATTTTCCAATTCATTTATATATGGCAAATTTAATCTTAATGTTCTTAATTTTTTTTCTGTTTCACGCTTTGGTTTCTCAAAATATTCTGGATATATTCTACTGTTAATCTCAATTTCTTTTAAAGACACCATCAAATCAATAAAATTAGTATATTTTTCAAACCCTTCCTCATACTCTGAATCAAAAAATTGTACTATTTTATTTTCTTTTAATTCCTCATAGCTTTTCTCAAGTACTTTTCCCCACATTTCCTGATTTTTCAATAATATTCTTTTTTTTGTATCAAGAGAAATATCCGATAATATAATTTTTGGCAATTCTTTAAAAATTTTTGCTCTTATATTAGTTGAAATAGAATAATCTTTCCCTTTTTTGTTTAAAAATTCTATTGTTATCATATTTAACAGCAAACTATGAAAAACATTATCTGCTTCAGTAAACCTTAGCAATGCTGGTCTATTATTCCAACGGTATATCGTAAATAAATTTGTTAAATCATATATACTTTCCCCAAGGCTCATAATATCACCCACAAATATCCTGAATTAGATTTAATAAAATTAAATCCTTTTTTTCACCAGTTTTTGCCATTCTATCATATTCCTCCAATTTTATTATAATATCCATAATCTCTTTTTTTGTGTATAAAATAGAATGGTTGGCATAAAAATTTTTTTCATTTTTAAATTTTACTCCTAAAAACTTTTTTACCCGCATCTTTGATACATTTGTTAACTGAGAAATCTTTTGAACCTCTGGCCAACTAAATTTTTTTTTCGTTTCTACATTAATTATAACACGATATAAATCAAAAAAATACTTAAAAAGATAGCCTAATAGAAAAATAATATTAAAGTCCGGTAAAGATAGAAAACTTTTTGCCATTTCAATTACTTCCTCTTTTCTTTTAGAAGATAACAAATATGAAAATTCTTCAAAATCCACATTTACATGCAAAAAACCTATTTCCTTAATATCTTTTTTCTTTATCTTCCCATCTGAATAAATTGATATTTTTTTTATCTCTTCAAATAAATAATTGTCATCTTTACCATATATTTCCAATATATAATGAATTGCGTCTTCATTAATCTCTTTGTTAAAAAATTGTGCAATTTCTTTTACATAATTCATCCATTTTTCTTCTTCCCAAGGTTTTGGTAAAACACATTCTATTTCTTTATCAAATTTAGATTTTATTTTAGTACTACTCATAATAATTAACTTTTCTATACTATCAGAATATATATCCTTTAATAACATTAAAATTTCATCCTGTTCTTTTTTATTAAACTTATCAAAATCCTTTATAATTAAAATCTTTTTATCTCCAAACAAAGAATTTGATAATATGTTACTTTTTATTTCGTTCAATGGATCTTGAGAATTAGGAGAAATTTTAACAATATCTAATTCTTTATTGTACAAACCTTTTAAAGTCATTTCTTTTTTTATATTTGAATCACCGTATATCAATATTTTTTTCATTTTTTCCATCTCCCAGGTATAATATTACATATTCCAATTTATTTATCTCATATGATGTATTTGGAAACTGTTTTACAACATAATCCCCTTTTCCAGATAATATTATTTTTTCCTCACTCACTCCCAGAGATTTCAAAATAAATAAAGCGTCTAATAAATTTTTATTTTCAAGATTTGGTAAATAATTTTTTATCATTTTTACTTTATTAGAATAATTAAATTCTTCCAACCTAAAAAATATATTTGTTGCTACTGGCGCTGCTACTTCACCACCATAATATTCTTTTTTGGGATCGTCAATAATAGAGACAATTGTATATTTTGGTTTAGACGCCGGGAAAAAACCTACAAATAATGAATAATACTTATCAGAATATCCTTTTCCAGCAACAGCTTTTTGTGCTGTTCCTGTCTTACCTGCTATTAAAACACCTGGCTTATATGCTTTTCTAGCAGTCCCTTTAAGCATAGTATATCTTAACCAATCTTTCATTAAATTAGCTATTTCAGGCGAAAACACCTGATAGCTCTGTGTAGTTTTATTTTCTAAAAAAGTTGGTTTTACATATTTGCCTTCATTAGCAAATACATTAAAAATAGATACCAATTGAATAGGGGTAACTCCTATTCCCTGACCTATAGCAATCTGATAAGGAGTTATTTTATACCACTTTTTTGGCTTGGCAAAAACACCCGAAATCTCCTTATTAAACTCTATTCCTGTTTTTTCCCCAAAACCTATTTGTTCAAGTTTATTATATAACCATTCTTCAGAAAAATTCTCCATTATCTTTTTCATCACTTTAACAGCAGCAACATTTGAAGAATATGCTATTGCGTCTTTAGCATCAAGACTGGTAAAATGATGTCCTTCAGCTTCTCCTATTGTAAAATTCACTCCTGGAACCGGAGATATTGTTGGAGTTAAAGAAAATTTTTGATATGGTGATATTAAATTTTCCTCAAGTGCAATAGAATATATTATAGGTTTCATTGTAGAACCTGGTTCAATATATCCCATAAAAGCCATATTCCAGGGATAATCAGAAACAACAGCTCTTACTTTTCCTGTTTTTGTTTCCATTATTATTACTGTCCCACCCTCAGCATTTTGGACTTTAATCATTTTTCTCAATTCTTCATAAGCAATTTTTTGCATTCTTAAATCCAATGATAATCTAATTTCTTTCCTGCTATTTAATAAATTATTATTGGATAGATAAGCTTCTATACCATACTCAGTTTTCCCATTTTCGCCTATATTTTTCCTTAAATCATATGATGTATTATAATTTCTTTCATATGTTTTATATATTCTACAATACCTTAAAATACTTTCCGGTATGTAAGTTTTTAATTCTAAAATATCATCATATTTTCCTAAAAGAACATATGGTTTTTCAAAATCACTCTCTTTTAAAAAAGTTACTAATTGAGACTTTAATTGGTCAAACTTATTTCTTTTTTTCATAGTTTTTAAATCCAGCCAGACTTCATAAATTGTTTTGTCAACAGCAATAATGCGACCTTCTTTATCTATTAAGGTCGCTAATTTTTTACTATTTTCATTTATTTTATAGTTTTTATTTATCTCATATGGTTTTAAAAATAAAATATAGGAAATTAATACGAGATATAGAACTATTATAGTGAGAAGGGTTATCTGTTTGCGAAACACAAAATTAATCTTCCTCCATTACAAGAAGAGCTTGCTTATAAAAATCCAATTCTGTATTAACCGTTTGAATTCTGGTGTGATAATCTGAAATTTGCGAATTCAAAATCGAAACATTATTCTTCAAAGTTTGAATTCTATTACCAAAATTTAATGTTGCGACTATAAACCCTATCATCATTATAATCAAAAAAGAAAAAATAACAAAAGTCATGGATAACCCTTTTGCTTTTTGCAATGTTTTTTGATTTATTGCTGGTAAAAACTTAAGACGTTTTTCCATAATTTAGCCCCCTTTAAATCCGTTCAGCCACCCTGATACGAGCACTCCTTGCCCTGGGGTTTTCATTTATTTCCTCCTCTGTAGGTAATATCGGCTTTTTTGTCAAAAGCTTTAATTTTTCGTGATTTCTAAAAAAATTCTTAACAATTTTATCTTCTAAAGAATGAAATGAAATAACACAAATTCTCCCACCTTCATTTAAAAATTCCGGAAATTTTTCAAGAGCAGTTCTAATATTGTCAAATTCTCCATTAACTTCTATTCTAATAGCTTGAAATGTTTTTGTTGCAAAATGCCTTCTCCTTCTATATCTTTCTTTTGGAGGTAATGCTTTTTTTATTGCATCTACAAGCTCAAATGTAGTATTAATTGGTCTTGAATTTACTATGCTTCTGGCTATTCGCCTTGCAAATTTAAATTCTTCACCATACTCAAAAATAATTTTAGATAACTGTTCTTCCGAATATTCATTAACCACATTCCATGCTGTAAAATCAGAATCAGTATCCATTCTCATATCTAATGGTTCATCCTGCATAAAAGTAAAACCTCGATTTTCTCCTTTTAATTGAAAAGTTGAAACGCCTAAATCCATTAAAAAACCATCAACCTTTTCTATTCCTAAACCATGCAAAACAATGTCTATATCTCTGTATGATGATTTGAAAAATTCTATATCATCTGTAATCTCTTTCAATCTTTTCTCTGCTATTTCAAGAACCTCATAATCTAAATCTACACCTATTATCTTAGCTTTTCCATTAGTTTTTTCATAAATTGCTTTAATGTGACCACCTTCACCTGTGGTACAGTCAACATAAACTCCATCTTCTTTGGTTATTAAGTTTTCTAAAACCTCATTAACCATTACACTCTTATGAAAATCTTCATATTTGCGCATATTACACCTCGCAATCCTTTTTTAAAAATTATATCATATATACTCCAAAAAACAAAAGAATCCAAAATAATTTTAAGGAAAAATTAAGGAGCCAGATATGGCTCCTTATTATATTTCCTCCGCAACTTCAAATTGAGAATTATATAATTCAGCATAAAATCCGTTTTTCTTTAGCAATTCTTTATGAGTACCTTGTTCTATAACATCTCCTTCATTCATAACAATAATAAGATTAGCCTTTCTTATTGTGGATAATCTATGAGCTATTACAAAACTTGTTCTACCTCTCATCAATCTATCCATAGCTTCCTGTACTTTTATTTCTGTTCTTGTATCCACAGAGCTGGTAGCCTCATCCAATATTAAAATCTTTGGATTTGCAAGAAATGCCCTAGCAATTGTTATAAGCTGTTTTTCACCTTGTGATATATTATTCATTTCCTCATTTATAACCATATTATATCCACCAGGCAACGCATGAACAAAACTATCAACATAAGCCATTTTTGCAGCTTCAATTACCTCTTCATCCGTCGCATCCAATCTTCCATATCTTATATTATCCATGATAGTTCCATTAAATAGCCATGTATCTTGTAAAACCATACCAAATATCGATCTTAAATCTTTTCTTGAAAATTTTCTAATATCCTGGTCATCTATTAAAATAACCCCATCATTAACATCATAAAATCTCATTAATAATTTTACAAGTGTTGTTTTTCCTGCGCCAGTGGGTCCAACTATAGCCGCCGTTTGACCAGGTTGAATTATTTCTGAGAAATTTTTTATAACAATTTTTTCTGGATTATATCCAAATTTTACGTTTTTAAATTCTACCTTACCCTTAATATTATCAATTTTTAATGGAATTTCCGCATCTTCGATTTCTTCTTCTTCATCTAAAAATTCAAACACACGTTCTGCAGCTGCCGCCGTTTGCTGGAAAACATTAGAAATATTCGCTACTTGTGCAATTGGTTGCGTAAAAGATCTTACATATTGAATAAATGCTTGAATATCTCCTACCTCTATAATTCTTTTTGCTGCAAACCATCCTCCCATAACAGCTACGACTACATACCCAAGATTCCCCACAAAATTCATCAATGGCATCATCATACTTGATAAAAACTGAGATTTCCATTCAGCATCGTACAGTTGCTTATTCATTCCAATAAATTTCTTAATACTTTTCTCTTCGCCATTAAAAGCTCTCATTATTACATGACCACCATACATCTCTTCAACATGACCATTAACATGTCCCAAAAAGTCTTGTCTTTTCTTAAAATATTTTTGTGAATGTTTAATAATAAACATCATTAAAAATCCAGATATAGGTAAAATTATAATGCTAACTAAAGTCATTTGCCAACTAATAGACAACATCATTACTAAAACTCCAATAATTGTTGTCAAAGAAGTAATTATCTGAGATAAACTTTGGTTTAAAGTATTATTTACTGTATCCACATCATTTGTTATTCTTGAAAGTATTTCTCCATGATTTGTTCCATCAAAATACTTTAGAGGCATTTTATGAATTTTATCCATAATTTGCTTTCTTAAATTATAAGTAACTTTCATTGATACACCTGTCATTAACCATCCCTGTATATAACCAAATAATGCGCTCAAAGTATATATCCCCAATAAAATAAACATAATCCTTCCTATATATATGAAATCTATACCATTAGATGTTCCCATTATTTTACCCATAATTCCTTCAAAAATTTTTGTTGTTACCTTACCTAAAATCTTTGGACCGATTATAGAAAAAGTGGCACTTATCATAGCAAATATAATCGCAATAATTAATGGAATTTTATATGGAGAAAGATATTTTATTAACCTTTTCATTGTTCCTTTAAAATCTTTAGCTTTTTCAACAGGCCCTCTCATCATTGGACCTCCACCTGGACCTCTATGTCTTTGTTGTGATTTTCTTTCACTCATGCTAACTCCTCCTCTGACAGTTGAGAGTAGGCAATCTCTCTATAAACCGGACATGTATTCATAAGCTCTTTATGTGTTCCTTTTCCAACTATTTCACCTTTATCTAACACTATTATCTGGTCTGCATTAATCACCGTAGAAATTCTTTGCGCAACTAAAATAATAGTGCTATCCTTTGTATATGATTTTAATTTTCTTCTCACATTTAAATCAGTTTTGAAATCTAATGCTGAAAAACTATCATCAAAAACATATATCTTTGCTTTTTTGGCTAATGCTCTTGCTATGGATAAACGTTGTTTTTGACCACCTGAAAAATTAACACCTCCTTGAGAAACTTCTTCTTTGAATCTTTTCGGAAGTTTATTAATAAATTCAAGAGCTTCCGCTATATCAGCAACTTTTTCCATTTCTTCATCACTTAAATTCTCATTACCATACTTTATGTTTGATTCTATTGTTCCACTAAATAATGTTGTTTTTTGGGGTACATATCCAATATATTCCCTTAATTCATGTTGTGTCAATTCTCTCACATCTATATCATCTATTAAAACCTGTCCTTCACTAACATCATAAAATCTTGGTATCAAATTCACCAATGTGGATTTCCCAGAACCAGTAGATCCAATAATTGCTGTCATTTGTCCAGGTAAAGCTTTAAAATTAATACCTTTCAGAGCATAATCCTCACCACCGGGATATTTAAAATATACATTCTTGAATTCCACAACGCCTTTTACTTTATTATTTAGAGTCTTTGGTTCTTCTGGGTCTTTTATTGATGGTTGAGTTTCTAAAACTTCTGCCACACGTGTTGCAGATACTGAAGCTCTTGGTAAAAAGATAAATATCATAGCCATCATCAAAAATGAGAAAATTATTTGCATAGCATATTGCATAAATGCCATCATATCTCCTACTTGAATATCAAAATTATTAACCTGATGTGCACCGACCCAAATAATCAGCAACATAACTCCATTAAGTACAAACATCATTGCAGGCATTAAAAATGACATTAATCTTCCAACAAACAATGATGTTTTTGTCAATTCCTTATTAACCTCATCAAACCTATCTTTTTCTTTTTCATCTGTATTAAATGCCCTTATAACCATCATACCTGTTAAATTTTCTCTTGAAACAAGATTTAGTTTATCAACTAATTTTTGTATTAACTTAAATTTTGGTAGTGCAAATGCAAATATAACAGAAATAACACCCAACAAAGAAATAACTGCAACCGCTATAGTCCAAGACATTGAAACACTTTTATCTAAAGCCTTAATAATACCTCCTATACTTAATATTGGGGCATAAAACATTATCCTTATTAATATAACCATAACATTTTGTATCTGTGTAATATCATTAGTTGTTCTTGTAATTAAAGAAGCTGTAGAAAACTTATCAAATTCTTCTCCAGCAAAATTTTCAACTTTTGTAAATAATTTTTCTCTAAGGTCTCTCGCCAATCCGCCTGCTGTTTTTGAGGCTAATAATCCCACCAATATTGCCGCAACTGCACCTATTAAAGTTATTAGAAGCATTATGCTACCAGATTTTAAAATATAATTTCTTTGAACTTTGTATAAATCAATTCCTACCTTTTCATATTCATCTTTAATAGCCATTATTAAAGATTGTCTTATCATTTCGTCTCCCATGACACTAATTTTTTCATAAATATTATTTACAAAATCCAATCTTTGTTGTTGAGGAACAAATATTAATAATTTAAATATATTTAATTTGCTATTTTTATTAATATTTAAGCCTTCTGTTTGACCTTTTTCTATTGCTTGAACAGCAAAAAAAGATTTAGCAAATATATTATTAAGTCCATTGGTATCTACAGTATCTTTTAAAACATATATTGGTTCTTTTTCTAAGATTGGATATTCTTTTGAATATATATCATATTTTTCACTACCCTTTTTTATATATTCATAGTTTTCAAGTACTTTTTTCTTATCTTCATTAGACATAAACAAAAAAAGATTTTTCATTTGACTGCTTCTAACAACCTTAGGAATAGTATCTTGTACCCCATTTTGTTGTATACCAACATTTACTATTTCAGACATATAATCTGGAAGAGCTAAATTTGTCATTGCCTGAATATATAGTAATAGAACCGCTAATATAAGAAAAAATGTATATGGCTTTAAATATTTTATAATCTTTAGCATTCTATCTACTCCTTTTCATTATTTTATTTTTCTTCAAATATTTTCTTAAGAATTTTCAATCCTTCTATTACTTTATTTATATCTTCCTCTGATATATTTTTTAATTTTTTTTCAATACTCTTTTCAATACTCATATGACTTTTTTTAGCTACTTCATTAAACTTATCTGTAACTTTAACATAAACCTTTCTTCTATCTTTTTCATCACGAATTCTCACAACGTATCCTTGTCTTTCTAATCGATCTACTATACCAGAAACAGTGCTATTTGATAAGCCAACATATTTACTTAACTTACTCATAGTCATTTTACCGTTTTTTAATAATACACCCAATACCAACCATTGAGATGATGTAATATCAACATCCTTAAAACTTGTAACCATCGTTTTCTTTACTGCTTCTTTTATTTCTTTAAATAAGACAATAATTTCATACGTCTTATCCAATTTTATCACCGCCTTGTATTTTTACTTTTTGAGCATTTTCCCTTATTTTTTTAGATAAAAATTTTCCAAATTGATTTGAGATAAATTTGGAAATTGGATTGATTTTTGTATTTTCTTCATAAAAATAACTTTTAATTATTAATCCGTTTTTTTCCCAAAAATGTTTATCTAAATCTAATAAATTTGTTGACATTGCTTTTTGAACTTGAAATCTAATAAGTCTAGATAATTTTATTATTTCTTTTTTAGATTTACCTTCAATATTATCAATAAAAAGTTGTAATTCTTCTGATGACACATCTTTTTTTTCTTGTATTTTTCTACCGATTTTCCCACAAGGCTTCATACCCCATGAAATAACAACACTTTCTAAATAATTTAAAACTTCTTTTAAACCACTACCTGCAGTGGTAGAAACTAATAATACTGGTTTACCTATTAACTCAGATCTATGTACCCATTTACAATTTCTATCAAAGAAGGTTTTTAATGCCCCTGAAATATTTTCAATATATACTGGTGTACTAATTATTATCCCGTCTGCATTAATTAACTTTTCTTTTAATTTCTCAACATCATCTTTGATTACACAATAATCTTTTTTTATACAGACCTCACAACCCAAACAATAATTAATCTTATAATCTTTAAGATTAATTATTTCGAAATCATAATCAAGTTTTTTACCTATATTAGTTAATAATTCGTATGTTCTTCCTTTTCTCATACTTGAATTAATAGCAATTATTTTCATATTAACCTCCTATAATTATTTTTTTATAAATTTTGTATTCAAATATTTTGTATAGAAATATTTCGCATACGAAATAATTTTATATTATTTTTATTTCTAAAATATTTCTTTGTAATTAAAAATAAAAAGTGATGATAAAAATATCATCACTTTTAGTTTGTATACAAAGTACAAAATAAAATATTCAAAATAATATTCATTCATCCAGTGAAAATTCTTATTCCTCAAAAATGTTCGTTCTTGCCTGGCGCTCAAACTCACATCCATGTTCGGTTTCGCTCAATTTTGCATCCATGCAAAATTGTCAGGCTCCATTCACATTTTTTCGGGAATTTTCAAGGATTCTTTCACATTATTTTTTCATATTTTATTTTGTCAACAGTCTGCTTTTAGTTTTTTATAATTTTTTACTTTTAAAAAACAACTCCATAATATATCCACTTGAAAATGCATAAATTATTATAAATAGATTCAACAACAAAACAAATTTTATATCCAATATTGATAATGCAAATGGTAACCATTGAATTTTAATGGACCAGGCAGCAATTGTTACTGCAATCACCCCAATATTCGCACCATTATTTATTAATTCTGCGAAAAAAGGGTAAAAAGCATATGCTGGTCCTATCATTAAAGTACCAAAAATACCACCTAATAATTTTCCTTTAAATCCACTTTCTTTTCCTACAAATTTTTTTATTGTTTGTTTTGGTATTATTTCAGAAATAAAACCTGTTAAATAAGCTACACTTACAATAATAGGCAAAAGATATAAAAATGTTTTTACTGCATATTTTATTCCAAGTATTGCTTTATCTGGATTGAAAAATATTAGTATTATTGCTATTAAAAAAATGATTATTTCTACTTTATAATTTTTTATAAAATTTTTCATAATATCAACTCCATTAAATATGCGATAATTATTATTGATATTATTGAATAGAGATTTCGCACAATAGTAAATTTCTTTCCAAAATTTTGCAATTCATAGGTTATAAAAATTATTCCAAGCATAACCCAGGAAAGCAAAAACGATGAAACAAGAGATACACTCGCATTATTTTCAAATAGATATTGAGCAATAGGATATCCTGAAGCTGGAGGCCCCATCATTATTGCTCCAGTAAATAATCCTGTTATTATACCTTTCACCCCAGAAAAATTCAATAAAAAATCACCAACTTGTTTTGGAGAGAGAAAATTTTGTAAAATTCCTATAATTAAAAATATTGAAAATATTCTAATAGAATTTTGAATAAGGTTTTTATTTCCTTTTTTCACAGCTTTCTTAAATTCCTTTTTTCCTTTGCTTTTAAATAAATAAACATAAAGTATTATTACAAATATCAATAATCCAAATCCAAAAATCAAATTACTCATAATCCCAAATCCTCTTTTACTAAAATGATTTTAAATCTCCCTGGATGTCTTACCCCACTTTCTACTATAACTCTATGAATACATATTCTTTCTGGCGATAAACAATCATCACATTTACCTGTATATGTGCATGGTGTATCAAAATTTAGACGTTTTGAATTCATCGGCGAAATATATTCTATTCTTTTATTTGCACTTTCTAAATCCGGTACAACTTTGTTCATTCCCGCTACTATTATTACATTTTTTGGTCCAAAAATCATGGGAGCTACTCTTGAACCATTTCCATCCAATTGAACAATCTTCCCATCCTCAGTAATAGCATTTGCACTGCATAAAAAATAATCTGCTCTAAACATATTATAATAAATTTCTTCCAACTCTTCTTTTGACTTTACATTATATCTATCTAAAAAATTAAAATTCTCCTTTCTTAAAAAATCTAAAACTCCACATTCTGATAATGTCAAACTTCCACCAACTGCTACTGTTGAATTTTCTTTCATTATTTTTTTTAACAATGGAATTACATCTTCTTTTTTTTCAACTAAATATGCTTCATGTTTTTTTCTTTTCAAACTTTCAACAACTTTCTCCCCTAATTTTTGATATTTCCAATCCCATAATTCTCTTCTCACTTTTCTCCCTCCTTACACAACTTTTTCTCAAATTGAATTGTCTTATGAATTATTCCAAACTTTTCATTCAAAATATGATTTATTTCTTTTAAATATCCATCTAAATTATAATTCTCATTCTCTTTTAAAGAAATATGACATTCAAGATATTTATCCTGACCATCTGTTGTCCATACGTGTATATGATGAACATCTTCAACATAATTCAACTTTTCAAGTTCTTCTTTTATTTTATTTAATTCCATACTATCAGGAGTACCTTGAATTAAAATATTTGTACTTTCCTTTAATATATGATATCCCTCAAAAAGTATGTAAGCACTTATCAACATAGTAAAAATCGGATCCAGAATATACCAATTATATTTATAAATAAAAATAGCTCCAATTATAATCATTACCGAAGATAATGTATCGCTTGCAATATGTACAAATGTTGCTTTTACATTTAAATTTTCCTTTGATTCCTTAAATAACAATATCGCTGTTATCAGATTTCCAGCCAATCCTATTATCGAAATAATAAGCATTAATCTTCCATCTATTATTTCAGGTTTATAAAATTTTTTTATACTTTCTACTATTAAAAATATTGCTACAGCAAATAAAAAAAGAGTATTTGTAAACGCTGCTAAAATTTCCACTCTTTTATATCCATATGTTCTTTTTTCATCCTTTGGTCTTTTTGATATCTTTCTTGCAACATAACTTAGAAGTATTGCCATAGTATCATTTAAATTATGTAGTGAATCAGAAATTAAAGCTAAACTATGCGAAAATATACCACCTAATATTTCTGATAAAGTTATAATAAAATTAAATACCACAGAAAATAATAACTTTTTATCTGTTAAATCATTCCCATGATGATGGTGATGATGTTCATGATGACTATGATTTGACATATTCATTCTCCTTTCTCATTTAAATGTTCAAAAACCATATTTATAATTTTTTCTATATGTTCATCTTTTAAAGAATAAAATACATTTTTCCCTTGTTTGCGATATTTTACAATATTCATTTGTTTTAAAATACGAAGTTGATGAGAAACCGCTGATTGAGAAATACCCGCAATAGATACTATCTTCGATACACAAAGTTCATTTTCTAATAAAGCTAACAATATCCTCAATCTTGTTTCATCAGCAAATATTTTATACATTTCAACAGCGTTTAGAATCAATTCCCTTTCTGGTAATTTATTAATAAACTCTTTCTCATTACAATCTTCCATATAAACACCTCCTATATATGAACACTTATACATATATAAACTATATCATCTTTTTTTCTATTTGTCAAGAAATTTCGTAACTTTTTTTTAACTTTTTTCCTTTATTATTATATTGCTTTTAATTTAAACAGGGGGTGCAGTAATGTTTGATAGAAAAACATTTGTAGAAATAAATATTAAAAATTATATTCATAATTTAGAATTAATTAAACAAAGAACAAAAAGCAATATAATTCCTGTTTTGAAAGCTGATGGTTACGGTCATGGGGCTGTTCCACTTGCCAAAGCTGCTTATAATTATGGTGTTGATTTTATTGCAGTAGCTTTTTTAGGTGAAGGTATTGAAATAAGGAAAAATGGCATAAATATTGAAACACTTGTATTTAATTATGCTACTCCAAAAAGTATTGAAGACAATATTGAAGGATATATATATACGCTTGGTTCATTAAATCAATTAAAAGAATTAATTGATTATTTTGGAAAAAATATCAGTAAAATCAAATTTCATTTAAATATAAATACCGGTATGAATAGGATGGGTATAAACCCCGAAGAAATTGATGATATTATTAAACTAACAAAAGAATATAATATAAATATTCATGGTGCATATTCACATTTTGCTACAGCAGATAATCTTGATAATTTTGTTAAAGAACAATATGAAAAATTTATCTCAGCTGTTAAATATATAGAAAATTCGAATATTTCTATACCAATAAAACATATTTGTAATTCTGCAGCTTCTTTATATTTCCCTGAATATGCACTCGATTATGTAAGACCTGGAATTGCTACATATGGATTACAACCATCTGATATAAAAGCCGAAAAAGGGTTAAAACCTGTTTTAACCTGGAAAAGCACCGTTGCAAGAGTTGGAATATTAAAAAGTGGTGAAAGTGTAAGTTATGGAAGAACATATTTTACAAAAAAAGATATCCCTATAGCAACAATTCCTGTAGGATATGCTGATGGTTATTTCAGGCAATTATCAAATAAGGGTTATGTATTGATTCATGGAAAAAAATGTAATATAATAGGTAGAGTATGTATGGATCAATTCGTAGTTGAAACAACTCAAATTCCAAATGTAAAAATTGGAGAAGACGTTGTTTTAATAGGACAACAAGATGAAAATTTTATATCTGCTGAAGAGTTAGCTAATTTATCAAGAACAATTAATTATGATATTACGTCAAAAATCACAAAAAGAGTTCCACGTATTTATATAGAGGAGGAATAAAATGAAAAATAACGGTGTAAACCTGGGTGACCTGTTAAAAGAAAAAGGACAAATATTCGATAAAATGATTGAAGATGTTTACATTTCAGACCTTAAACCGAATGACAACAAAGAAATTGAAGGTAAAGTTCTGAGCAAACGACTTCAAACAACAAAAGATGGAAAAGAGTTTTTACTTTTCACAATAGGTGATAAAAGCGGCACATTAAGAGCTATTGATTGGTTTAATGCCAGAGAAAATTCAGAAAAAATTAATATTGGAGATATAATTCGTGTAAAAGGAAAAATTGTAGTTTTTGAAAGTAGATTACAATTAAATGTAGAAAAAAATTATGAAATCTATAAGCTAAATGAAAATGAAATAAATCCAGAAAAATTCATCAAAACTTCTTCTAAAAATATTCAACAATTAAAAAATGAATTATTTTCAATAATTGATAGTATAAACAATGAATATATAAAAGAATTATTAAAATATATTTTTATAAAAGATAAAAAATTTGCAGACTCATTTTCATATGCTCCAGCCGCAATTAATGTTCATCATGCATATAAGCATGGATTATTAGAACACACTATCGATGTTGCAAAATTATGTAATGGCATTGCAAATAACTATAAAAACCTGGTAAATAAAGACATATTAATAGCGGGAGCGCTACTTCACGATATAGGGAAAACAAAAGAATATAAAATTACACCATCCGGAATAGAAAAAACAGACGAAGGTGAATTAATTGGACATATTGCTATAGGTATTCATATGGTTTCCGATTATGCTAAAAAAATAAGTAATTTTCCAAAACATATACTAAATGAAATTTTACATATGATTGCATCACATCATGGAGAATTAGAATGGGGAAGTCCAATTGTCCCTAAAACCATTGAAGCGTTTATACTTCATTTTGCTGATAACCTGAGCTCAAAAGTTGAACAGGTTAGAAGTCATATAGAAGAATCAAATAATGAACACTGGACAGATTATCATAAAAATCTTGGTAGGAAAATAAAAATTACAAAAACGGAGGATAAATAATGCCAAAAACTGCTAAAAATATTGTTATAGTTGAATCTCCTGCAAAAGCAAAAACTATTGAAAAATATCTCGGATCTGATTATAAAGTGGTTGCTTCAAAAGGTCATATTCGTGATTTACCTCAGAAAAAATTTGGTGTCGATATAGAAAATGGATTTGAACCAGAATTTGAATTAATGCCCGGAAAAGAAAAAGTTGTATCAGAACTTAAAAAAGTAACAAAAGGGAAAAAAGTTTTCCTTGCACCTGATATGGATAGAGAAGGAGAAGCAATAGCGTGGCATTTAAGTAATATATTGGGTTTAAGCGATTCAGAAGAAAATAGAATTGTATTTTCTGAAATCACTAAAAATACAATTTTAGAAGCTATTAAATCTCCAAAAAAAATAGATGATAAGAAAGTTGGAGCACAATTAGCAAGAAGAATTTTAGATAGAATAGTTGGGTATAAAATCAGCCCTATATTATGGAGAATATTAAAAGACTATAACACTAGTGCTGGTAGAGTTCAATCTGCTGCTTTAAAGATTTTAGTTGACAGAGAAAGAGAAATTTTTAAATTTAAACCAAAAGAATTTTATAAATTTTTTTTAAAATACGCTGATCAAGATATCCCACTTGTAAAAATAAATGGAAAAAAATTCAAAAAAGAAAGCATTAATGAAAAGAAAAAAGATGAAATATTAAAAGAATTAGAAAGTGCAACTTACTCAATTGATAAAGTGGAGGAGAAAGAAACAAAACGCAATCCTCCACAACCATTTATTACAAGCACTTTACAACAAAGTGCAATTTCAAAATTTGGATGGTCTTCTAAAAAAACAATGCAAATTGCCCAAAAATTATATGAAGGTGTTGAAACCTCAGAAGGACCTATAGCATTTATTACATATATGAGAACAGACTCTACGCGAATTTCTGAAGAAGCACAAAAGAAAGCATTTGAATATTTAAATTCTAACTTTGGAAAAGATTATACAGGTAATTTCAAAGTTAAAAAATCAAAGAAAAAAATCCAGGATGCTCATGAGGCTATTAGACCAACCGATGTTTTTATCGATCCTACTAAAGCAAAAAAATTAATCACAGGTGATTTATTAAAATTATATACATTAATCTGGAATAGATTTATAGCTTCTCAATCATCCTCTTCAAAATATATAGAAAAAACATACACTATTACTGATAATTCAAAAAAATATACATTTGAAGCAGTTGGTAGAAAAAGAATTTTCGATGGATTTGAAAAATTTTGGCAATCTTCAACTAGCGAAAAAGAATATGAATTACCGGAAATAGGTATATTAGAACCTGTTGAATTAAAATTCGATAAAGATGAAACAAAACCTCCTTCAAGATATACAGAAGCTTCACTTGTAAAAGAGATGGAAGCAAAGGGAATCGGAAGACCTTCTACATATGCCACAATTATAACCACATTATTAAACAGAAAATATGTTATCAAAGAAAAAAGTAATCTTATACCAACACTCGTTGGATTCATTGTTTCTGATTTACTTGAAAAGAATTTCCCAGAAATAGTTGATATAAAATTTACAGCTAATATGGAAGAAAAATTAGATAAAGTGGAATCAGGAGAAATCAACTGGAAAGATGTATTAACTGAATTTTATAAAGATTTCGAGAAATTTCTTAGTGATACTGAGAAAAAAATGAAAGAAAAAGCACTTGATTTTTACTATAAATCAAATATAAAATGCTCTAAATGTAATATTGAAATGGAATTACAATTTGGAAGATATGGTTTGTTTTTGAAATGTCCAAAATGTGGAGATAACAAAAGTATTCCTAAAGGAGCTTTGGGTGTAACTTTAAAAAACAATGTATACATAAATGAAGAAATCATATCTTCTACTGAAAAAGGTAAAGAAGAAAAAACTGGAGAAAAATGCCCTAAGTGTGGTGGAGATTTGATTATAAAAAGCGGTAGATTTGGTAAATTCATCGCATGTTCAAATTATCCAGAATGCAAATATACCGCTCCATTGCCAGCAAGAGGAAAATGCCCTAAATGTGGCAGTGTTGTTCATAAACTCAAAAGCAAAAAAGGTAAAATATACTTTAAATGTTCAGAATGTGGTGAAATGTTCTGGGATGAACCTTCTGATTATAGATGTCCATCGTGTAATGGACCTTTGTTCTATAAAAGAAAAAATAAAGAAGAAATGCTATATTGCCCTGAAGAAAAAAAATATTTTAAAGAGAGTGAGTTGAATGAATTATAATATCGCATTAATATATGGTGGAAATTCAAATGAAAGAGAAGTTTCAATAGAAAGTGCTAAAAATGTTGAAAAAGCTATTAAAAATCTTGGTTATACTCTTTTTAAATATGATTTAAAATATGATTTTGAGAAGTTTCTAAAAGAACACAAAAGAATAGATTTAGTTTTTAATGTGGTTCATGGATATGAAGGTGAAGATGGAGCTCTACAAAAAAAATTGGAAAGTTTAGGTGGTAAATATATTGGTTCCAATTCTAAGGTTTCTGAAGAAACATTTGATAAGTTGATTTTCATGAAAAAAATCGGGAAAAATTTTTCTATTCCTGATTATGTGTCAACTAAAATATATATAGATCCACCTTTTGAATTTCCACTAATAATAAAACCAAGAAAAAGCGGATCAAGTTTGGGAATACATATCTGCCATAATATTGAAGAATACAAAAAATTTCTTATTGAAGAATTGAAAAATTATGGTGAAATGATAGTTCAAAAATTCATAAAAGGTAGAGAAATATCTGTAAGTATCATAGAAAAAAACAAAGAAATTATTGTATTACCAATACTTGAAATTAAACCAAAAAAAGAATTTTATGATTATGAAGCAAAATATACTCAAGGATTAACTGAATTCGAAGTCCCTGCTAATCTCAATAAAGAATTAGAAGAAAAAATCAAAAATGATTTTAAAAAAATATTTAAAGATATAGGATTAAAGGATTTTGCCAGGATAGATGCTATTGTGAAAGAAAATGATTATTATATACTTGAAGCTAATACTATCCCTGGATTAACAGAATTGAGTGATTTACCTCAATCCGCTTATGCTTATGGTTTATCATTTGAAAATTTAATAGACATATTGATAAAAAATAATATCTGACACCCTGGATGTCAGATATTGTTTTTTATTTGATTATTGACTAAAATATCTGTGATTTTCAGAGAGTTTTTGCTTTATCAATTTATTTCACTTGTTTGCTAAATTATCTTTTATTTTGTGGTTTTCATCACTTTTGTTTTTTAATGGTAGTTTCATTATAATATAAGACAATTTTATTACTACAATTAAAATTACAATGGAAAAAATCAAATTCAAAATATTCAAAAACCCTGTTAAGAAAAAATCCATCTTATCCCCACCACTCTTTCATAATAATAGTAAGTTATGAGGCCGGCCTTATATTCTTTCCTAAAAGTTAAATTATTCTAATCTTAATGTTATTATAACAAAAAAAACATAAATCAATATATATATATAGTTATTTTACTTAATATATAAAATAATTTAATAACAAATTAATTTATCGAACGATTGATGAATTATATTTAATAAAAATAAATATTATTTCAAATTATCAATAAAATATTTTGTATAATATAAAGTTTGTCAAAAATCCGGTTATTTGATTAATATTTTACCTTTAGAAGATTTTTTTATTTCATATAATAAGTCATCGGATTTTTTCAAACATTGATATATTTCAGATGAATCTTTGCAAATAGTTCCACCAGACGAAAATGTATATCCTGTTTCTTTTTCAAACTCATTATTTATCCGAGAAATAATGTTAAATAAATTTTCACTATTTATTGAATCAAAAATTAAAACAAATTCATCTCCGCCATATCTAAAAGGTTTATCTTCTCTTCTAATATTTTTCAATACTATATTAGAAAATATTTGTATAATTTCATCTCCTTTATCATGCCCAAAAGTATCATTAATCATTTTAAAGTCATCTAAATCTATAAAAACAATTCCTATATCTTCTTTGGCAGATAAGGTTAATGTTTCTATATATTTTTCAAGACTTCTTCTATTATAAAAACCTGTTAAAAAGTCTTTTTCTGCTTCAAATTTTAAAGCATCGATAAATAATTTATTTTCCCACAAAATTACTGTTTGTTTTGAAAAATAATCTAAAATATATAATTGATCTCTTGAAATAGGTTTAAGATTATATCTGTTATCTGCTACCACGAAACCAAAATCTTTATTTCCAGTTTTTAAAGAACAAATTGCACATTCTCCAATAATATTTAAAGCATCTGAAATTTCAACAGGTAAAACAGATACAGGAATATGGATGGTTTTACCAGAGTTTAACATTTCCTCAAATAACGGATTTTTTGATATAATTTTTTTATTTATTTTAAATGTTTTTATTTCTTTTTCCAATGAACTAAAATATTTACTACTTTTATAACTTTTTATTTTTTCTTCAAAATCTATATTAATCTCTTCCATATATCTCCAGACTTCATGTGCTTCTTTTTCATCTTTAAACCCCAACGCTCTAAAAACTTCATAATTATCACCTTTTTTTCGAAATAATATTGCCCTATTAAAAGCTCCCCCCATATTTACAGTAATTGCTGTTAAATAAATATATATTAATTTATCTACATTTGTTTCTTTTTTAGCTGCTTCTTCCAAAAAAGTTCTTGAATTAAGCATTATATATGATAATCCACTGCCTTTTAATAAAGTTGAAACCATTTCTAATGAAATCAAAGGAGATACTTTTGATATTATATAATACATTATTTCGCTTTCCGATTTTAATAATAATTCATAATTTAATTTTAAGTTTTTTTCTTTATACATTAATTCTACTCGCTGCCTTTTAACCCCTTTTAAAATTACTATTTTTCTTATTCTAAGAAAATTAAAAATTCTTGATATCCTGATAATTTTGAATAGATTCTCGGGAACAAAATTCGGATTTTCACAAATATAAATATTTACATCTATCGATTCTATAAACTTACTGATATTTTCAATTAAAAAATAAAAGCCTATATCAAATTGAGTACTGTTTATATGTTTTTCATATAATTTTAATTTTTCTTGAACATCAATCTCCATAATTATCACCTTATTTAAATTGTAATTAAATTTTTAAGAAAAAAATAATTAAAAAAAATTTTTCTGCTATAATTTATTATAACAGAAAATGGGGTGATTCTATGAAAAAAATATTACTATTTTTATTTTTGCTATTTCAAATATTCACTTTTCCTTTTAATTTATTAAATAATTATGATTTTTATTTTTATTTTCATAATCCAAAATTATTTTACCATAATTTATATAATAATGTTTCTTTTTTTAGATATTTATATTCAAATGAAGGCGCAGGCCAGGAATCTTTATATGACTATTTAATTAAAAATTTAAATAAAGATGAAATAAACGATGCACAAAATCTAATTTCGTCAAATTTTTTGATTATATCCAATAATTCATTTAATATTAAAAATTTTTTCTGGATAAATCCTATACAGGATATCATCAAATTCTTGAAAAATTTTAATGGTTATATAATAACAGATTACAATAATCAAGAAAAATTAATTAATTTGATAAAAAATCTTTTTAGTTATAAGGTAGAATATATAAATGGGGAATATTTTATAAAAGATCTCAATCTAAAAATATATTTTATTGGCGGTCATATTATTCTATATAATAATAATATCTCCCTTGAAAAAATATTTAAATTGCTTGATGATTTCAATTCTTTAAAATTAAAAATTAAAGATAGTATATATGCTTCTTTTAAAAATAAAAAATTCAATTACTTAATTGAACCTTTTCAAAAAATATATATATCAAAATATTCTGAAAATGATTCGGGCAACATAAGAATTAATTATTCTAATAAAGAGATAATTATTAATATTGAAAGCACATTAAAAATTATAAATATTTCAAAATTTGACAGTGGATATAAAATTTTTGGTGACTCATTAATTTTCTTAAATCTTAATTCGCCATCTGAAATATATGATTTCATTTCGAAAATTTTCGTTCCCGAAGATAATTATTCAAAGGATTCTCTAAAATATATTTTATCTACTATTAAAAATAATGGCGATTTATATTTAAGTGAGTATTTTTCCAGAAAAGGTGATGGTTTATCCGTTATTATTCCTGGAAAGGTAAATCTGGAAAAAATAGAGGAAAAAATAAAACATTGGGGTATCGAAAAAAAAATTCTGGGAAATTATTATTATTACAGTATTTACTATAAAAATGTCAATTCACCATTATATTTATATGTAAATGAAAACAAAATGATTATCTCATCAATATCTCCATCACTAATGAAATATTTAATTGTAAATTCCAGGAAATTCTCAAGTATAAAAATATTTGAATCAAATGATATACCTAAAAATATATTATATCTATGGTATTCCAACATTAATTCATTTTTTGAAGAATATATCGGTAATTCTGTTCCAGGAGAATTTATAATAATAAATGCTTCTGATAATAATAAATTTATTGAGAAAATTATATTAAGGTAGGTGTTCAAATGAGTATTTTAACAAAAATTTTTGACAAGAATAAAAGAATTCTGAACAGATACAAAAAAATCGTTGAAAAAATAAATGCTTTAGAAGAACAAATCGAAAAATTAAGCGACGAACAGCTGAAATTAAAAACAGACGAATTTAAAAAAAGACTCAAAGATGGTGAAACATTAGATGATATTCTGGTTGAAGCATTTGCAGTAGTACGAGAAACAGCAAAAAGAGTTTTAAAAATGAGACATTTTGATGTTCAATTAATGGGTGGACTTGCATTACATGAAGGTAATGTTGCTGAAATGAAAACAGGTGAAGGTAAAACATTAGTTGCAACATTACCAGTATACCTAAATGCTTTAACTGGAAAAGGTGTTCATTTAGCTACGCATAATGATTACCTTGCAAAAAGGGATGCCCAATGGATGGGACCAATATATGAATTTTTAGGATTATCCGTTGGATTTATTCAAGCTGGTATGGAAAATGAGGAAAGAAAAAGAGCTTATCAATGCGATGTTACCTATGGAACAGCTAATGAATTTGGATTTGATTATTTGAGAGATAACCTTGTTTATGACTTAAATGACAAGGTACAAAGAGGGCATCACTATGCAATAGTTGACGAGGCTGATAGTATTTTAATTGATGAAGCTAGAACTCCTTTAATTATTTCTGGTCCATCTGATACACCTTCGCATCTATACACCAAATTTGCATCAATAGCTAGAAAATTAAGAAGAGATGAAGATTTTACATTAGATGAAAAAAGTAAAGCTGTAATCCTCACTGATGATGGAATATCCAGATTGGAAAAAATGTTAGGCATAGAAAACTTATATGATCCTAAAAACATTCACTTTTTATTCCACACATTAAATGCTTTAAAAGCTTTACATTACTTTAAACGAGATAAAGATTATATAATTCAGGATGGCGAGGTTATTATAGTTGATGAATTCACCGGAAGATTAATGCACGGAAGAAGGTATAGCGAAGGGTTACATCAGGCAATTGAAGCAAAAGAAGGTGTAAAAGTTAAAGAAGAGTCATTAACCTATGCTACAATTACATTTCAAAATTACTTTAGAATGTATGAAAAATTAGCAGGTATGACTGGTACAGCAAAAACTGAAGAAGATGAATTCAAACAAATATATAATTGTGAAGTTGTAGTTATTCCAACAAATAAACCTGTTATTAGAAAAGATAAAAATGATTTAATATATAAAACCCAAAAAGAAAAATGGAACGCTGTTATCAATGAAATAAAAGAAAGATTCAAGAAAGGGCAACCTATGTTGGTTGGTACAACTTCTATTGAAACGAGTGAATTATTGAGTCATATGCTAAAAAAAGAAAACATTCCACATAATGTGTTAAATGCTAAATATCATGAAAAAGAAGCTGAAATAATAGCTCAAGCTGGACAAAAAGGCATGATAACAATAGCTACAAACATGGCAGGTAGAGGTACAGATATCAAATTAGGTGAAGGCGTTGTTGAATTAGGTGGCCTATATGTTATTGGTACTGAAAGACATGAAAGTAGAAGAATCGATAATCAATTAATAGGACGTTCGGGAAGGCAAGGTGATCCTGGAGAATCACGATTTTTCCTTTCATTCGAAGATGACCTATTAAGATTATTTGGCGGAGATAAATTAAAAAATATAATGAATACTTTAAAAATTGAAGACGGGCAACCTATAGAACATGGGATATTGAGCAAAATAATAAGAGATGCTCAAAAAAGAGTTGAAGGAATTCATTTCTCTATAAGGAAAAGATTATTTGAACTTGATTCAATTATGGATTATCAAAGAGCTTCTATATATTCTCATAGAGATTGGATTCTTGGCCGGGATGATTATGATGAACACTTGAAAGAAATATTTGAAGACGTTGTAGATAGATTAGTAGAATCTTCAATTAATGAAGAGGAGTTAGTGGACAAAGAAGACCTATCAAAAAAATTATTAGCTTTTGGTGTCGTTGAAAAAATTGATTATGCTAATATTGAAGAATGCAAAGATAAGGTATTTAAAATATTATGGGATAAATATCATTCTAAAAAGGACGAATTTGGAGAAGAATTTCAGAAAATTGCTAAATTTATAATGTTAAGAATAATTGATGAAAGATGGAGAAAACACCTTGAAGCTATTGAACATCTAAAGGAAGCTGTTAGTTTAAGGGCCTATGGGCAAAAAGATCCTGCTATGGAATTTAAAAAAGAATCTTATATTTTGTTTGAAGAATTAATAAATACAATTTATGATGATACAGTATCTTATTTATTGAGAATTATAAAAGTTGATACTTCAAAAGAAGAAGAAGAAACAAAGAAAAAAATTAATCAATTAAATTTTGTTCATAATGACGGCAGTGTTATTAATAGGGCTGAAAAAAGGAAAGAAAAGAAAAAAACACATAAAAGAATTAGAGTAAAGAGGTGAAACAATGCTTGATTACGAAGTTAAAGTCAAAATAGAAGAATTGCATGAAAAATTCAAAAATTTACAAAAACTATTTAATATAGAAAAAACAAATGATAGAATAAATGAACTTGAAAATGAAATGACAAACCCTGATTTCTGGAATGATCAAAAAAGGGCTGAAAAGATTTCAAGAGAATTGCAGCATTTAAAAAATGAAAGGGAAGAATTTAATAATCTTCAAAGATTATTTGAGGACCTTGAAGTTGCAATGGAATTTGGTGAAGAAGATCCTACAATGGATGATCAAGCACTTGAAATACTACAAGAAATAGAAAAAAAAGTTAAAGAATTTGAATTAGCCATGCTATTATCTGGGAAATATGATTCAAACAATGTATTCTTAACAATACACCCAGGTGCTGGCGGAACTGAATCTCATGATTGGGCCGATATGTTGTTAAGAATGTATACCAGATGGGCTGAAAAAAATTCATACAAAATAGATATAATAGACTATTTACCAGGTGATGAAGCTGGCATAAAAAGCGTAACTATAAAAATAAATGGTTCTTTTGCTTACGGAAAATTAAAGTATGAATCAGGAGTTCATAGACTTGTAAGAGTTTCTCCTTTTGATGCCGCTAACAGAAGACATACATCATTTGCTTCTGTTTCAGTAACTCCGGAATTAGATGAAGACATTGAAATAGAAATCAGACCAGATGATCTAAAAATAGATACATTCAGGGCAGGGGGAGCTGGTGGCCAGCATGTTAACAAAACGGATTCAGCTGTAAGAATTACACATTTACCGACAGGTATAGTTGTTGCATGTCAAAATGAAAGATCACAACACCAAAATAAAGCTACTGCAATGCAAATCTTAAAAGCACGATTATTTGAACTCGAAATGAGAAAAAAAATGGAAGAAAAGCTTAAGCTTATGGGTGATATGAAAGATATATCGTGGGGAAATCAAATAAGATCATATGTGTTATATCCTTATAAAATGGTAAAAGATCATAGAACAAATTATGAAACTTCAAATGCCGATGCTGTTTTAGATGGAGAATTAGACGGATTTATAGAAGCAGAACTACTATATTTTGCTAAATTAAATAAAGAAGAATAAAAACAGTTGGGGGGATGGGATGAAAAAAGTTTTTAGCAAACTTTCTTTTTTGGCTTTTGAATATATATTTATAGTGATTTTTTATAAATTTTATCTCAAAATTAAATTAAATAATATCACTTATTTATATTTGATGCTTTTTATTCTTCCATTTTATACATATTTAAAATTTCAAGAAATAATAAGCATAACTATAGAAAAAAGAACATTTCAACGATTGTTAAATTTTCTTAATTTGATTTCAGCTGCCCTTGTAGTATATGTTATAAATTATTATCTAATAGGCATTTCTCAATATTATTCTAAGAAAATTTCATATTTCCTTATAATTTCAAAACTAATAGATTATACATGGAATCTTATAAAAAGCCCTACACACAAGAAAATAAAAGATACTTATGAAATTGAAAAAAGAATGAAAACAGAAAATTGGAAAAATTTTTCAATATAAAATCAATAAGTAAAAAATACCCTGATATACTTAGGGATTTAGATTGTTGACAAAGTATTTTCTAAAAAAATAATATGAGCGAATACTTGAAAATTCCCAAACTTTCGCTTCGCGAAATTTTAAATATTATAAACTAAAATAATTGCTCTATTTCAAACCTATATTAATTATTATATTTTTTTAATATAAAAACCTTTATTTATTTTTAATGCTTCGTATTAAAAATATGTCCATGAGCATTTTTGAGGTTTTAGAATTTTCCGTATGAGTGAATATTATTTTTGAAAATACTTTGTATTTGTTTTTGATTTTGTCTACAAACTGAATCCCCTGAGTTAATCTCAGGGGATTTTTTTAAAAGCTATATTCTACACCTAATTTTATATTATAATAAAATTCATTTTCATTTGATGGTTTAAATAGCTTCATGTCATAATTATCTGTTTCGGCAGTATCAACTAATTCCAATTTATTTTTTGTATATCTTAAATTCAATCCATTATATATTTTTAATCCATAAAACATATAATCAACATTAAGATTGAAATCATACTTGTTTTCAAGTATATCATCGTCTAAGAAATGTGTCCCTTGCCCACCTTCACTCCACACTGCATATTCACCCCATGGGTTTGCTGGAGATTTACTTCCAGATATAACATATTCAAGTGAGCCATTAATATTAATGCCTTTTATATTGTTAATATATGTTCCCATAAAAGCTAAATTATTTTCTCCATTATAATATCCTATATAATTTTCTTCAGGCAATATTACTTTTTCCCCATCATAATTATAGGTTACATCTGGGTAATATGTGTATCCATAATATAGATTAGAGCCGTTTCCAGAAGGTTGAAATGTATATTTTGTTGCCCCAGCATTATACAATCCAAATTTTCCATATTCTGTTTGGATATTTCCACCAAAACTCCATGCAATTTTATCTGGGTTTTGATATGAATCTGGAGCAAATATTCTATTTGTATTTATATCATCAACAAGTATTTGACCATATAAATACTTGTTTTCATCTGTATAATCCAGAGAAAATCCCATTATAGAATTTGCATTATACCCATGAGTCCATGGTTTTCCATAAGAAATATTAACATATTGAACAAAAAAATTTGGTATTATATTTACAAAATATTCAATATCAAAAGATGTATTTACATATACTGCAGATTCTTCATATGCAAATCTAAAATTTCCAAATTTTATACCATAAGCTTTCAAATTAGCTCCTCTATCAGGATAGCCAAAAGCTGATTCTCTATTTAATTCAATATAACGAGTTTCATAGAAAAAATTATCATCCTCATAACTGAAATCAAGTATAACTGCGGGTAACCCTTTTGATGATATAAATAATGAATAAGGTGTGTTTACAATATCATAATGTTGTAATCTGCCAAATGAAAATTTATACCTATCAAAATCTAATATTATTCCACCATTTTTCATATAAAAATAAAATCCTTTATAATATGTATCTCCCATAGATGATTTATACTTACCATCATTATATGCATTAAGTTCTCCTAAAAATGTAAATCCCTCATAATTATGATAAACTTTAAATGTAATTCCCTGATATGTTTTTACATTATTTATATTGTCATCTATTTTTAGAGAAAAACCAAAACCATATGTAATTAAAGAAATTATAGTTATTGATATAATTAAAAATATTTTTTTCATCTCAAACCCCCACCTCTTGAACTCTTTTTTCCAATTTTTTCAATTCTATTAAATCATCATTTGGTAATTTTCTATTCACCAGATAAAATAAATTGGAGATCAATCTATGTAGTGTCATATCATTTATCCTATTTCCTTTTTTGACTAAATTCCATTTTGGAGATATTTTATACACCTTATCAAAAACATCTGGATATTCAAAATTCCCTTCAAAAGCTATATCAAAAACTATAGAATTTTTTGAAATATATTTTGTTGGAATTCTAAACTTTTCTGAAGGCACTGCAGAAATTATAATATCCGATATGGATACAAACTTTAAAATATCATCATAATCTGTATACTTTTGGCATACTCTAACACTTGCATTTTCATTTAGCATCATTAAAGCCAATGAACGTCCTACCGCTAATGAATCATTGATAACTACAACCTTTTTTCCCTCTAATTTAAATGGATTTTCTTTTAAATCATCGGGATACTTTCCATAACTTTTATAATAATTTTCATATACAAGATAATTTCTTTTTAAAACGTATAATATCCCTTTTGCAGTTGGTGGAATAATTAATTTTCTTAAACTTTCTTTATCGCTATAAAATTCATGTTGAACCAAATACCCCATATATTCATGGTTTAACCCTTCAACATCTTTTTCTGTAGATATAAGATTCATAAAGTATGTATCTTTTATATTATATGGTGTAGGGTACATAATGATAATGCCATTAGTGCCATTATCGTTGTTATAATAATTTATTTTTTCTTCTAACTCATCTTTACTCTCGCATTTCTCTAAAATAGAATTAACATTATATTTTTTACATATGTTTTTTATTCCCTTTGCATAAGAAATACTTCCTGGATCGTCTGATGTTAAAATACAAACCAGTTGTGGTTTAATATTATTTTTTTTATATAATTCTATATTTTTCTCAAAAATAGGTTTATCAAAATTTTCTATTAAAAATTTAATATCAAATAGTTTTTCTTTATTTAACTCCAACACCCCCTAAAATATCATCAATCAGTTATCTTTATCTTCTTCTATGATATCATTTTCAGAATCAAGCATTATAAAATCTTCATTTTCATCAATATCAATATCTTCCATAATCTTTTTCCATTCTTCTTCTACTTTTTCTAACTCTTCATCATCTTCTACAGCATCAAGGAATAATTCACCATTATTTTCATTAACCTTAAAAGCTACAGTATCTCCTAAAACAATATCTTCGCTATCTTCTTCTTTAAATGCTTCATAACATATCCAATATTTTTCCCCATCAATTTTTAACTCTTCAATAAACATAAAGTTATATTCATTTCCATCCTCACCAGTAATTGTAAAAAATTCTAATCTTTCCATAATTTACCCTCCTTATACGATAATAATCGTATTTAATATTATATTTTTAATTTTAAAGTATAAATATGAAATTATGGTGTCTAAAAAGTATAAATATGATATAATATAAAAAGATGTAAGGGGGTCATAGCTTTGAATTTATTGGAAATGCGAATTAAGGGTTTTAAAAGTTTTGCAAAAAATACAACATTAAATTTAAATTCCAATATTGTCAGTATAGTCGGACCAAATGGGTCTGGAAAATCTAATATTGTTGATGCTATTAGATGGTTACTGGGGGAACAGTCTTCAAAACAAATTAGAATATCAGAAAAAGCTGATGTCATCTTTAGTGGATCAGAAAAATTTCCACCTGCCAAGAAAGCTGAAGTTTTTTTAAAGATAAAAGACGATAATGGAAAAATTAGAACTATAGGAAAAATACTAACTGCTGATGGAAAAATACAATATAAAATTGATAATAGGAATGCTCGTTTAAAAGATATTTTTGAAGTTATTGGTGGTGCCGGCGTAGGTAAATCATTTTATTCAATAATTTCTCAGGACCAGGTAAGAGAACTTGTCTCCGCTTCCTCTGACCAATTAAGAGTAATTATAGAAGATGCTGCTGGTATCAAAACCTACCTTAATAAAAAAGAAATTGCTTTAAAAATGTTAAATCAAACAAAAGAAAACTTAGAAAGATTAAACGACGTATTGTATGAAGTTGAAAAAAGAGTCCGTTCTCTTTCAAATAGAGCTTCAAGGGCTAAAAAATATGTTGAATATAACGAAGAATTAAAATCCATTGGAATTAAATATTTTGGCGCAAAAAATCTTGATATAGACAAAAAAATAAAGGGAATTGAAAATTCTATTAAAGAAAATAAAGAACAAATTAAAATTTATCTTTCTGAAAGTTTTGAAGTAGAGAGATTATATAAAGAGTTAAAAAAAGAAATTGAAGAAAAAGAAGAGCAACTTTCTGTATACGGTGAAAAAATCGAAAACTTCAGACAGCGATTAAAGTCTTACGAAGAAATGAAATCTCACCTTGAGAAAGAAATAAATGAATTAAATTCAAAAATCGTTGAAAAAGACTGGGAAAAGAAAAAATTTGAAGAAGATTTTCAAAAAAATGAAAAAAGGTATGAAGAAGTTAGAGATTTACTCAGCAAATATAATAATGAAATTGAAAAATATATAGAAGAAATAAAAAATGTAGAAGATGAAAAAAAGAAAATTGAAAATTCTATTTCAGAAGAGATGAATAAATTAACTGAATTAAAGGAAAATATCAAAAAAGCAAACCATTATTTAAAAGATTTAGAAAATAAAAAGAATAAATTAATTAATGAATTAGCAGATAAAGAAGAAAGATTAAAGTTTTTACATACTGAAAAATCAAATCTTGAAAAGCGCATAAAATCTTTAGAAGATGAATTAAGAAAAATTGAAACAGAATTAGATTCTATGAATAAAAAAGAAGAAGAACTAAAAAGCCAGATATATGAAAAAAAGAATTTCGTCGAAGATTTACATTCACAATTAACCAATACTTATAATTATCTACAAAAATTAAAGCACGAAAAAGATTTAACTGAAAGAAAAATTCAAAATCTTTCTGTACAAATTACAGAATATGAAGGATTTTCATTTGCGATAAAGAAACTTTTTGAAGCATTTCATAAAGAGGAAAACTTGATTGATGTTGTTTTAAATTTAATTGAAGTTCCAGAAGAATTAGAAACTGCAGTAACGATGGTTGCAGGATATAGATTACAAAATGTTGTTGTAAAAAACTCAAGTCATATATCTTCATATATAAATTATTTAAAAGCAGAAAAAGCTGGTAGAGTTACATTTCTGCCACTTGATTTGATATCTTCTAGAATTAGAAGATATAAAGAATTGGAAAACGAACCTGGTTTTTATGGTTATATCGTCGACCTTATAAAATACAATAAAGAATACGAAAAAGCTATTCATTACGTTTTTAGCAATTCTATAGTGGTTGATAATTTACACACAGCTTTGAACATTAAAAACAGATATAAAAACTTGTCTTTAACTATCTCAACTACAGATGGTGAAATTATTAATACTTCCGGCGCCATTACTGGGGGTATATCAAAAGGAAATAACTCTACCTTATTACTTACAAGAAAAAGAGAATTGAAAGAATTAAAAGATGAATTAAAAGAACTAAATCTTGAAATTAATGAATATGAAGAAAATTTAAAAAAAATAGAATATGAATATAAAAAGAATTCTTTAGATTTAAGAAAACTTGAAGAAAAATTAAATGAAATAAAATATAATAGATTAAATGGTGCAAATTCATATAAAGAATTCAAAAATAATTATGATTCATCCAGGAAAAGATATAATGAAATTATTAGCAGAATAGATTCATACAAAGAACGCGAATATGATATAAATATTGAACTAAAAAATATAGATATTGAAATCGAAAAAAATAATGAACAAATTATATTATTAGAAAAAAATATTGCAAATATAGAAAAAAATAACGAATCTATCCATGAAGAATTACGTTTAAAAATAGCAAAATTAAACGAATTAAATCTTTATAAAAATTCTATCAATGAAAAAATCAGTAATTATAGAGATGAATATTCAAAAATTAAAAATAACCTTAGCACAATAAAAAATACAATAGAATCAATTAATAATTTACTAAAAGAATTAAAAGAAGAGATAAACAAAAAAAAGATGGATCTTAATGAATATGAAAAAGAAATAAAATCAATGAACACAGAAATAGAAGATGCATTCAAAATGATGAAAATGAGTAGAGAAGGGAAATCAGAAAAATTTGATGAATTAGAAAAATTTGAATTAAAAAAGAATGAATTAAAAGATAAAATTGATGAATTAAAAAATTTGTCTCATGAATTGGATTTAGAAATTCAAAATTTAAAACATGAAAAAGAATTTTTAAAAGAAAAAGCAAAAAATATAGGCATAAACTCTGAAGAGTTTATTTACGAAGAATTATCAGAAGCAGAAATTCTGGCTTTGGAAAGAAGAATAGAAGATATTAAAAAGGCTTTAAAACATATTGGAAGCGTAGACCTCGGAGTTCTGGATGAATATGAAATGGTAAAAAAAGAATTAGATGACAGACATAAACAAAAAGAGGATATTTTACAATCAATAAAGACATTAAAAGAGGGTATTGAAAAGATAGATAAAGAGGCTGAAGAAAAATATTTAAATACTTTTAATCTGGTGAATCAAAAATTTGGTGAATTTATAAAAGAACTTTTTGTTGGCGGAGATGGCATTTTAAAAATGGTAGGCGACGGAAAAGCTTTTGAAAAAGGTGTTGAAATTTCCGTTAAAAAACCTGGACGAAATTTTCAAAAACTACAACTTTTCTCTGGAGGAGAAAAAGCTTTAATAACTTCTGCATTTTTATTTGCTCTAATGAATGTAAATCCCAGTCCTTTTTATTTATTGGATGAAATCGATGCACCGCTTGATGATATTAATGCTGGTAAATTAGCAAAATTAATAAAAAAACACGCTGATAAAACGCAATTTCTAATTATTACACATAACAAATTAATGATGGAAATCGCAGAAATTTTTCATGGAATCACAATGAGACATGGAGTTTCACAGGTTGTTCCTGTTGACTTTAAGTTTATAGAAAGTTTAGATGACTAATTCAAAGCGCCTTTATGGCGCTTTTTTCTTTTCTTTAAATAAAAAGAAAATTTTCTTTTTAACAAGAAATTACAATTGATTAAATAAGATTATACTCGATTATTATTTATAGTTTAAATATTCCTTTATGTTGTGTTACTTGTAATACGAAAAAAATAAGCATATAATATATTCATAACAAATTAATATTCGTTATATAAAAAACTTTTTTAAGTTTTTGATTTTATTTTAGAAGGAGGGAAATCATGATTACTTTTAGCTATGATTATATTAAACCTAAAACGCTCAATGAAGCTTTAGACGCGCTCAACGAAGAAGACTCTTATCCTATTCTTGGTGGAACTGATTTGATTGTAAAAATGCGTGCAGGTAGAATCAAACCAAAATTGATTGTCGATTTAAAAGGTATTGATGAACTATTTCATGTTGATTTTTCAAAAGAAAGCGGTTTAACATTTGGCGCTGGTTTAAAATTAAATGTTCTAATCGAGGAATTTGATTATGTTAAAAAATATTATCCCACACTTTATCAAGGAATTCATGTAGTTGGCGGTTATCAAACAAGAAACAGAGGCACTGTTGTTGGAAATTTATGTAATGCTTCACCTGCTTCAGATACTGCTCCAGCTTTATTAACTTACAATGCGGAATTAAACTTAATATCCAAAAACGGTGAAAGAACAGTAAAAATTACAGAATTCTTTACAGGACCGGGAAAAACAGTTCTTGAGAAAGGAGAAATTGTAAAATCTGTTCATATTCCTTTTGAAGGTGAAAGCATAGGAAGATATTATAAAGTTTCAAGAATCAAAGCTGTAGACCTTTCAACAATAGGAATGGCTTTAACTATTATTGATCCGGAAGGAAAAAGGGAGATCAGAGTAGCTCTGGCCTCTGTAGCTCCTACACCTGTAAGAATTTTTAAAGCTGAAGAGTTTATAAAAGATAAAGAATTAACAATGAAAAATGTTGAAGAATTTGCTCAAATTATTCACGATAGCGTTAATCCTATTACTGATGCACGAGGAACTGCTGAATACAGAAAGAGAATGGCAAAAATATTACCTATTAAATTACTTAGAGAATTAAAAATGATAAAGGAGGGATTATAATGAAAATTACATTTACAGTAAATAATGAAAATGTAGAAGTTGAGGTAAAAAACAATGAAACCCTCCTTGATGTGTTAAGAGAAAAATTATATTTAACAGGTGCAAAAGAAGGATGTGGCAACGGCGAATGTGGTGCCTGTACAGTTATATACAATGGAAGACCTGTAAATTCTTGTTTAGTACTTGCACCAGAAGCTGATGGCGCAGTTATTGAAACTGTTGAAGGTTTAACTAAAGACAACAAATTACATCCTATTCAAGAAGCGTTTATCGAAGCAAATGCATTCCAATGTGGATATTGTACTCCTGGTTTTATTATGTCAACTAAGGCTATGCTAGAGAAAGTTCCAAATCCAACCAAAGAAGTTATCGTTGAAAGATTAGCAGGAAATTTATGTAGATGTACAGGTTATACCGTAATTCTTGATGCAGTAAAAATAGCTGCCCAGAAAATGGGAGGTGCAGAATAATGAAATATGAATATAAATCACCTATAAAATTTGAGTATGTTGGCAAACCGATGAATAGAGTTGATGGATTTGAAAAAGTTACCGGAAATGCAAAATATGTTACTGATATGTTCTTTCCAAATATGCTTTATGCCGCAGTAAAAAGAAGTCCTATTCCACATGGAATTATCAAAAAAATAGATACTTCTAAAGCTGAAGCTTTACATGGAGTAAGAGCTATTGTTACTGGAAAAGATGTTCCTTATAGACAGGGCATATATCTCGTAGATAGACCTATAATTACTTCTGACAGAGTTAGGTATGTTGGTGAACCTGTAGCTGCTGTTGCTGCAGATACATTAGAGATTGCAAGACGAGCAGTAGAGTTAATTGAAGTTGAATATGAAGAATTACCAACCATTCAAGACCCTAAAGAATCAATGAAGGGAGAAGTATTAATACATCCTGATTTAGCTAATTATGAAAGATTACCAATCTACAATATTGAACCAGAAAAAAATGTTTTCCATCATCATAAAACAAGAAAAGGTGATGTTAGCAAAGGGTTTGAAGAAGCTGATGTTATTGTAGAAGGAGATTATTCATTACCTCAAATGTATCATGCTCCACTTGAACCACATGCTGCAATATCCTTCTGGGATTATAATGAAAAATTAACTGTATGGTCCAGCGCTCAATCACCTTTTACATTAAGAAATTTAATTGCATATGCATTTAAAATACCAAGACATAAGGTTAGGGTTATAGCTCCATATGTAGGTGGCGGTTTTGGTGGGAAAGCCGGTATAAATATGGAAGGCATTGTTATAGCTTTATCCGAAAAATTAAAAGGAAGACATATAAAACTCGTTTATACAAGAGAAGAAGACATTTCTACAGTTGTTAGACAGGGCATGACTGCTCATATAAAAACAGGTGTAAAAAAGGATGGAACAATAACTGCAATGGAAGCTACTTTAATTTTTGATGGCGGTGCTTATGCGGAGTATGGAACAAATGTTGTTAGAGCAGCTGGTTACACATTACCTGGTCCATATTATGTTCCAAACTTAAAAACAGACTCTTATGGTGTATATACAAACCATTTCTTAGGTGGTGCATTTAGAGGATTTGGACATGGTGAACTACATTGGGCTACAGAAAGAAACCTTGATGAAGTTGCACAAACTCTTGGAATAGATCCTTTAGAATTAAGACTTAAAAATGTATTAAAACCAGGTTTAACAAATTCAATGGGACAAACAATACATCATGACACTGGAGATGTTGAAGCATGTTTAAAAAAGGCTGCTGAATTAATTGAATATCATAAAAAACCAGAAAAACCATCAGATCCAAGAAAAGTAAGAGGTAAAGGTATCGCAGGTCTTGTAAAAGCTCCAGCAATGCCTACAAATGCAGCATCTGCTGTAATTATAAAATTCCATGAAGATGCTACAGTTACTCTACAGGCAAGTATTCAAGAAATTGGTCAAGGCTTTAACACTGCTGTTACTCAAATGGCTGCTGATGCTTTACATATTTCACCAGATAAAATTCATTTTGTAATGCCTGTAGATACTGATGTTAATCCATATGAATGGCAAACCGTTGCTTCAAGAGCATTATGGACAGTAGGAAATGCATTATACAGAGCTGCTGAAGATGCTTTAAATCAAATTAAAAATATTGCTTCACAGGTATTAGGCGTTGCGCCACATAATTTAGAGGTAGAAGATGATAGAGTATATGTAAAATATAGGCCAGAAAAATATTTATTATTAAAAGATGTTGTTATGGGTTATACATATCCAGATGGTCATGCAATTGGTGGCCCTGTAATAGGTAGAGGCAGCTTCACTCCAGAAATGCTTACAAATCTTGACCTTGAAACCGGACAGGGAAATGCTGCAGCAGAATGGACGTTTGGTGCTCAAGCTGCTGAAGTTGAAATAGATCTTGATACTGGAGAATTAAAAATGTTGCAGTTAGTTGGAGTTTTTGATGCTGGTACAATTATTAATCCTATTACTGCAGGAGGACAGGTAGTTGGGGGAATGATTCAAGGCATGGGACCTGCATTATTTGAAGGTGTTAAATACAATGATAAAGGTTATCCTCTAACTATATCATTTACTGATTATAAAATACCCACAATAGCAGATATTCCTGATGAAATAAAATATGACTTTGTTCAAACTTTTGAAGAATCATCACCATTTGGGGCAAAAGGTGTTGGTGAGCATCCTATGATTTCTGTTCCACCTGCTATTGCTTCTGCTATTTATGATGCTCTTGGGGTAAATGTAAATGAATTGCCTTTATCTCCAGATAAAATATTAAATGCTTTAGATAAAAAGAAAAATAATAGTTAAAATAAACGTCTATCCAAATCTTTTTTAGGAGGGGAGAAACATGAGTGAAAGCGAATATTTGAACATCGTTCCACAGGAAGATAGAAGTGAGGGTATGGGTGTTGGGGGGTTAATATTATTAGGGTTACAACATACCTTCACGATGTTTGGTGCAACTGTATTGGTACCTTATTTGACAGGAATACCAGTTAATGTTGCGTTATTTACTGCTGGACTTGGAACATTATTATTCCACTGGATTACAAAATGGAAAGTACCTGTATTTCTGGGCTCAAGTTTTGCATATATTGCACCTATCGTTGCTGTTGCTATGCATTATATGAATCAAGCAGGACTTGGATATAAAAACATTCAGGATGCTGTAGCTGCTGGTGTTGATTTAAAACCATATCTTGCATATGCTACAGGTGGTATATTTTTGGCAGGTTTAGTTAAATTTGGTTTTGGTGCTTTGATCAAATGGATAGGCATTAGGAGATTTGAAAAGTTATTCCCACCAGTAATATCAGGAACTATGATTATATTAATTGGTTTGATACTAAGTCCAGTAGCAATAAACATGGCAAGTGGAAATTGGTGGATAGCAATGGTATCTCTTGGTACAGCAATTATAGTTAGACTATATACAAGGGGATTTAGCAGATTAATACCTGTAATATGGGGAATCATAGTAGGATATATTGTTGCAGCAATAACAGGAAATGTACATTTTGCAGAAGTAGGAACAGCTAGCTGGGTAGGAATACCAGAAATGTATTTACCAAAGTTCTCATGGTATGCTGCAGCAGCAATAGTACCAGTTGCTATTGCACCATCAGTAGAACACTTTGGTGATGTATTTGCAATCTCAGCAGTAGTAGGAAAGAAATTCTATGAAGATCCTGGAATGCACAGGACATTAATGGGTGATGGGCTTGCAACATCATTAGGTGGATTCTTTGGTGGCCCTGCAAACACGACCTATAGTGAAAACACTGGGGTATTAGCATTTACAAAAGCATTCAATCCATGGATAATGAGAATAGCAGCATTCTTTGCAATCTTATTAGCAATGGTGCCAAAAGTTGGAGCATTAGTAAGATCAATACCAGTGCCAGTAATGGGTGGAATAGAAATATTATTATTCGGTATGATAGCAAGTATTGGTGCAAAAACATTGATAAACAACCAGGTTAAAGTTGAAGGAAGAAACTTAGTAACAATGTCATTGATGTTAGTTACAGGTTTAGGTGGAGCAGTTTTCCAAGCTGGTAACTTTGCTTTAGAAGGCTTAGGTCTTGCTGCTATTGTTGGTATTGTTGTAAATGGTATTCTTGTTTTAACTGGGGCTTCTGATGAATAACAAGGTGAAAAATGGTCGAAGTTTCTAAGCTGATTTTTTTGAAAAAAAAGCATACTGCTAAAGAATTTTTTAAAACCAATCATACAAAATATTTCCTATTTAACGATGAAGATATTTTTACTTTGACGACTTATGATAATAGGGTTGGGGCACTAGGAATGTCCGCCCCTCCCCATTTTTTAAATTTTTCAACATTGAAGATTGCAAATAATAGTTTAATTTTTGATAATACATATTTAGTTGAAAATCCTATTTTATACGACCCAAAAATTTCAACTATTACTTTTTATGAACCAATAAAAAATATATATGTAAAATTAAAACCACTCGTTGATAAGAGAATATTAAATAAAATAGATTCTCAACTTAAATCTTATAATTTCACAGATTTAATAGGGTTTGGACCAGGATTAACTCCATTATTTGATGATATTTTATCTGGCATATTATTGATTAATTCCATTACCAAAAAAATAGATACTGAAAGTATTCTAAATATAGCAAAGAAAAAAACAAATAAATTGTCTTATTTTCAAATGTTTTATGCTGCTAAAGGATATGCACCTAAACCGGTAAAACAGTATTTAGAATCAAAAAATATACAATCATTATTAAAAATGGGAGCTACTTCTGGTTTAGGTTGGATGTGGGGAATTTCATTTTTCTTTGATTTGGAGGGATAAACGTGGTTTACAAAATGATTAAACCAAATTCATATTATGATTCAGTTACGCTTATGCTTATTACAGAGGATATCAAAAAACGAGATGATGTGGAAGAAGCATTAGTTGGAATGGGAACGGATACAAATAAAGAATTTTTGAAAGAATTAAACATGATGGATGAAGAACTGGAAAAGACTACACCTAATGACTTATTAATAGTCATCAAAGGTGAAAATATTGATATGAATGAAATTGAAAAGGAAGTTGAAAAATTATTAAAAGCTGAAACTGAGGAAGAAGAGGGAGAAAAGTTTTATCCTTCCCTTGAAAGTGCTGTAAAAAGATTAGATGGCGCAAATATGGCAGTAATATCAATAGCAGGAGAATATGCTGGTTTCGAAACAAGAAAAGCTTTAGATTACGGTTTAAATGTAATGCTTTTTAGTGACAATGTTCCTTTAGAAACAGAAATCGAATTAAAAAAATATGCTTTAGAAAAAGGGTTACTTGTCATGGGACCTGATTGTGGTACAGCAATAATCAATGGTGTTCCTATGGCATTTTCAAATGTAGTAAAAAGAGGAAAAATTGGTATTGTTGCAGCTTCAGGTACTGGAGCTCAAGAAGTTTCTTCAATTATTTCAAATCTCGGTTGTGGAATTTCACAATTAATAGGTACTGGTGGTAGAGATGTGAAAAAAGATGTTGGGGGATTAATGTTTTTAGAAGGTATTAAAAGACTTATTGAAGATGAAGAAACAGAAATAATTGTATTAGTATCAAAACCGCCTTATCCAGATGTTGTTAAAAAGTCTGTTGAATTATTAAAAAATACAGATAAAAAACATGTTGTTCATTTTGTAAATGGAGTAGTAGAAGATCCTACTATAACAGTTGGATATACTTTAGAAGATGCTGCTATAAAAGCTGCCCTATTATGTCAGGAAAAACCTATAGACAAAAATGAATACACTTATTTCGATTTCTTAGAATCATTTGATTTCGATAAAAAAGTAAAAGAAGAAGCTTCAAAAATTAAAGAAGGCAAATACATAAGAGGTTTATACTCTGGAGGAACGCTTGCTGATGAGACTATGGTTTTATTGAGTAAAGAAATAGGTCCTATTTATTCACCAAAGCCATTAAATCCAGATTATTTACTTGAAAATATAAATGAAAGTAAAGAACATACTGTAGTTGATATGGGTGAAGATGAATTCACTGTTGGAAGACCTCATCCAATGATTGATTTTACTATGAGAAAATCCAGATTAATAAAAGAATATTTAGATAAAGAGACAGCTATTATAATGGTTGATGTTGTTTTAGGTTGGGGGTCTCATATGGATCCAGCAGGTGAAATTGCAGAAGCAGTTAAAACTGCCAGAGAAACTTCAGATAGGTATAGATGTGTTATTGCTAATATCTGTGGAACATATGAAGATCCACAAAAATATTATGAACAAAAGAAAAAGCTGGAAGATGTTGGTGTTATAGTCTTCCCAAGCAATGCAAGCGCAGTAAAATTTGCAGTTAATGTTTGGAAGGAGTTGGGAAGATGAGTTTATTCAAAGAAGAATTAAAAATAGTTAATATCGGTTTAAAATCATTTTATGAAGATTTAAAAAAGCAAGGTGCTAATGTTGTTCATGTTGATTGGAAACCTCCTCTTGGAGGGTCAAAAGCTTTAAAAATATTAAATGACTTTAACAAATTAACTATCGATGTTGAAAAAGCTAATAAAGAAGCAGTTGAAAGAATTATGAACTCTCAACCAACTCTTGTTGGTATGGGAATCGCCAGAGATGTTGTACCAGGAATGAAAGATAACATGGTTTTACATGCTGGACCACCAATTACTTGGGATAGAATGTGCGGACCATTAAAAGGGGCAGTTATTGGTGGATTAATATACGAAGGAAAAGCTAAAGATGAGAAAGAAGCTATTGAATTAATAGAATCTGGTGAAATCGAATTTGATCCATGGCATCATCATGATGGTGTTGGACCAATGGCAGGTGTAGCTACTCCTTCAATGCCTGTATTTATTATAGAAAACAAAACATATGGTATAAAAGCATATTGTACAATGAATGAAGGTTTGGGTAAAGTTTTAAGATATGGAGCAAATGGACCTGATGTAATTAAAAAATTAAAATGGATGGAAGAAACATTATATCCTGTTTTAAAAGAAGCTATTGAATTAAAAGGTGAAATTAATTTGAAAAATCTAATTGCTCAAGCTGTACAAATGGGTGATGAATGTCATAACAGAAATAGAGCAGCAACATCATTATTCATAAGAGAAATAGCTCCTGCTATTTTGGATACAAATTTCTCAAATAAAGAAAAGAAAGAAGTAATTGAATTTATTAATTCTAATGACCATTTCTTCTTGAATTTATCAATGCCAGCTGCTAAATCAGCTACATTAGCTGCTGAAGGCATTAAAGGAAGTACAATAGTTACAGTAATGGCTAGAAATGGAACAGATTTTGGAATTAGATTAGCTGGATTGCCAGGACAATGGTTTGTTGGGCCAGCTCAAGAAGTTGAAGGTTTATACTTCCCAGGATTCACAAAGGAAGATGCAAACCCAGATATTGGTGACAGTACTATAACAGAAACTGGTGGTTTTGGCGGTTTTGCAATGGCTGGAGCACCTGCAATAGTTAAATTTGTTGGTGGAACAGTACAAGAAGCTATTGAAACGACATTAAAAATGTATGAAATAACAGATGCAGAAAATAATACATATAAAATACCATTCTTAAACTTTAGAGGAACACCTACAGGATTAAATGTTAAAAAAGTTGTAGAAAAAGGTATATTACCAAGAATTAACACAGGTATTGCCCATAAAGAACCAGGTATAGGTCAGGTTGGAGCAGGTTTAACCTATCCACCTATGAACATATTTATAGATGCATTAGAAGCATTTGTAAAAGAATATTTGGATTAAGGGGGGAACATCATGGCAGGTATTAAAGTGTATGATTTAACTCAAAAGATAGGTATTACAACACCACCTTGGCCAGGTTATGAGCCAATGAAATTGTGGTATTTCAAAAGGATGATGCTTCAAAAAGTTAACGGCCAAATAGTTCAAACAAGTATGCATAATGGTACACATTTAGACGGCCAAAGACATTTCATGACAGGTGGAAGAGATATTGCATCATTACCATTAGATGGTTACTTATTCCACGAAGGGGTAATTTTAGATATTTCTAAAGAAGTTGGCGATTTTGATATTTATACACCTGAAACATTATTAAAAGTTGCTAAAGAAAATAATCTTGAAATTAAAAAAGGTGATATTTTAATTATCAACACCGGTTATCACAAATATGCATGGGATCAACCAGAAGCTAATGAAAATAAATATTATTATTTCCATCCTGGACCAGATCAAAGATTTGCTGATTGGTTAAAAGAAATGGAGATTAAATGGATTGGTGTTGATTGTGGTTCTGCAGATCACCCAATGAATACAATATTAAGAGAATATAGGCCAGAATTTGCTGCAATGGCAGATAAACATTTTAGAGAAAAATATGGAAAACCTCTTGATGAATATTTCGATGATAAAACATATCAATTAATGCATATTGATTTATTCCCACACTTAATTCTTCATGCAGAAAATCTTGGAGGAGATATCGATAAAGTATTAAATAGAAGAATGTATATTGGTATATTCCCATGGAGATTGGTTGATGGTGAATCAAGTATAGCGCGTGTTGCTGCATTTGAAATTGAAGAATAATTTTAAAAGTGATATTATTGACTATAAAAATATACACTAAAAATATGGAGGGGAAAATTTATGTGGAAAGAAATACCAGAAAAAGTATCTCAAGAACAAATTACATTTGATGTTAGAGAATTAGAACCTATTTTATCAGGTCCATCATTAAAATTACCACCTTATGAACCAGAAATGGCAAAATTAAAGGATGGAAGTTATTTATATATTAGACCTTTAGAAAAAGATGAAGTCCCTAAATTATTACCTTTTGTAAAAAAATTATTAGATGTTGACCATGATTTCTATGATATAGTTGGTGTAAGAGTATATGGTGAATTATTAGGATGGTACAGAAATAGATTAAAAGATCCATATTTTATGATTGGTACAATAAATGGAAAATTAGCAGGATTTGCAAATGCAAGAGTTATGAATAATGGTATTCATATCAGTCTTCACTCAATGGCATTTGTTAGAGGTTTAAGAGTTGGAGCTATTATGTATTATGCAAAAGCAAAATATGCCTTTGAAAAATTAGGAGCTAAAGAATGGTGGGCAACATATGAAAGTTATAATGGATTTAAGAGATGGGGATTAGGTATGGCACAACCATCATATCCATGGCCAGATGTACAACATGAGCTCGGTGGTGCAAAAGTTTATTACGTAACCAAAGAATATTGGGATCTTTCAATTAAAGATTACTTAAAACAATTAGTAAAAACTGAACTTGAACCAGCAAGTGCTGAAGTAGCTGAAGCAAATAAAGAGTTAATTATTCCAGACAGTCCCGTTGTTTAAATAGAATGGGCAGGTCATAATGGCCTGCCCTATTTTTGTATTTGTGGTTTTATTAATATTAAGGTTAATATTATTCCTACTATACCAAATATCCATAAACTATTTAAAATAAAAGGAATGTTATTTCCAAAAAAGAATGAATATATTGTGATCAGTACATTTCCCATAGCTCTTGTAAAGCCCATTAAAGCACCAGAAGCAAAACTTTTATTATCAGGCAATAATTGTTGTGCATAATGAACGTTTACTGACATAGTTAAAAACATAAAAGCATCTGCTAAAATATATGAAATTGACAATATCCATATATTTGTAGAAGTCGCGAATAAAAATACCAAAATTGAAAAGGCTGAAAAATACAACATGTTGACAAATCTTACACTAGTTTTTTCTTCTAATTTTGCTCCAAGAAGATTTGAAAATGTACCCGCTAAAAATCCTAATGTTACCAATAATCCACCCACTGTTAAATCATAGCCTAACATTCTTGATTTTATTGGGACATATGACCTAAACATAATACTGATAAAAGCCCTATGTATTGTTAAAAACCAAATTGGTGCAATATATTTAAATCCTTTAAAACTCTCAAAAAAACGACTTTTTTTATTTTTCGGTTTAAGATGTTTATGTGTTTTGAAATAATTATACGCAAAATAAAATAAAATTGTATATAATAATATTCCTATCAATCCAATATATGTTGCATTTTTTAGATTATAATGACTCACAAAATAGGTTATAAATACAGGGCCAAGCGCATACCCAAATGTACCTCCAACCATAAATACTGCAAGTGTCGTACTTTTTTCTTTACCTATTGTTCCACTAATACCTGCACCTAAAGGTTCTTGAGCAGCACTTCCCATATAGCCTATCAAAAATATTACAAATAATAACCATATGCTTTTTACATATCCTAAAAATAATATTGGCACCATGGTTATTATTACTGATAGATATAAAAATTTAAGTTTTTTATTTGACTTATCTGCAATATAACCAAAAAAAATCTGACTAAAAGAAGAGATTAGCGTTAAAATCGATGCCATCATAACAAATATTTTCGGTTCATTCACATTAAAATATTCCATAAAAAATGGAATTAATGGCTTAAAATATGATTTAAAAAAACTTGTAAAAAAATTAGTAAAGGTTATGTATAATGCTAATGGTTCCATTTATCCCTCCAGTAAATCTTTTTTATTTTTTTTACATACATTTATAATATTTTCTATAGATTCGCTACATTCAAAAGGCAATTTATCTATTCCGCCTCTTTCTATTTCACGTGACTTTATAAATTCCAATCTTCTTTTCATTGAATTAACAAAATTATTTATATATTCTTTATTTTCCATATCCGGAAGATATCCTTCTATCTCCATTATTTCAATATTGTTTGCCCATTCTTTAAATTCCGCTTTGCCTTCTACAACTGATTCAATTACAGATAATGTAATCTCTTTAGTTATTTTTTTATCTATAAAATGACCTGTATTTAATATATAACATTCAACACCTTTTTCGAATAATTTCTTAAAGCTATAATAATCATCTGATAACGGATATGTCCTAAATGGATTTGCATATGGTTCAAATACCAATGCATTTGGATCCACACCTTCTGCTAATTTTTCCGCCGATGTCCTTTTTGTAGCTAATGTTGCACCAAGTGTAGATGCTAAAATTGGATCATTTATTTTTAATATTGGCGGTAATACAGGATCCTTCATCAACCAGAATATAGCATTTATTGGCTCTTCAATTTTATAAACCCTATTTGGTGACCATAATTTTGACTTTAAAGCTCTCCCGTTGCCATTTCTAATATCTTCCGTTACCGAAATAACCCTACCTTCTTCATCAAGCGTAGCTCCACAATTCTGTATTGTCAATAAGTATTTATTATCTTCTGAATTTACTGGATAATCTGCTGTTTTATCAAAATATGATGGCTCTAATGATATTGTAGACCCATCTGCCATAGAGATAATAAATGCATCGTCATGCAATACTGTTATATCATATTTACCATTATGTTTTGCATGAGTTAATGTGGATTTGCCTGAACCTGATAAACCAAAAAATGCAGCTACATAACTTTCATTATCTTTTAAAGTATATTTTTTTAACCCGCCATGACAGGAAGCATATCCATTCCTATTTGCAGTTCCCCATCCTAATGTTAATGTACCCTTTTTAAATTCTCCAAAATACCTCATCCCGAGTATTGCAGCACAATTGTGTTGCGGATCAAAAAATGATAATCCTAATGGGAAATCTGGATGTTTCCAATCAGGATCCGAAAATATATAAATATCTCCTTCATTTAATATTCTTGATTTTTCATATATTCTTACAAAATCAACAGTAAATGGTTGGAAGTTTAATAACCAATTATATAAAATATTTTCATGTCCTTCTGGAATCAACAAATGATTTTTTACTATAAAATCTTCATGCAGCCCTGTAAATGATATAGCATGATACATTTTTTTGTATCTGGTATTATATACTGCTTCTCTAATGATTTCAGCATACTTATTCTCATCAACACCAGGTTCTCCAACGATTCTCCTTCCAGCTGCATATCTTCCAGTAACTGCTCCATCATTAAATATCAATATCTTTGTCCCTTCGTCTAAGGCTAATAGTTCAGGCTTATAAACATTTATATCCGTAACTATTGTTCCCGGTGAATTTTTAGCAAGTTTATAAGCCTCCTTAGGCGAATCTACCTTTATTACATTATTTCGGTAGAAAGCAGTTTCAATAGTTGTTCTGATTCTTGAAAAAATAGGATTTGTATAGGTTATCTCATCTTTTGTGAAGAAACTCTTGGTTGCCAATTTTCATACCCCCTGTGAAAAATTTATCAAAATAAAATAAACCCAGAATAAAATCCGGGTTTATGTTATTTGATTTAAATTCTTTCCTAATTTTTTCATTATTTTTTTATACCATTTTTTATATTCCATAATAATTCCTTCATCTGAATTTTTTAAATATTCTTCTATTATTTTTTCTAAATTAATGTTTTTAAAATCTTTTTTTAGCCTCTCTTTTAATTCATAAATTGTTTCTATTCCATATATTAGAATTAAGCTTTTTATTAATTTTTCTTCCTTACTCTTTTCATCCTCATCTAAAACTTTTTTATTAAATACTTCATAACTCTTTTGTATTTCATTATATATACTTTCCAATTTTTCTTCTTTTGTTAAAATAAAATCTTCTTCTGTTTCTTCACCCTCTAACATATTTTTTATTTCTTCTTCTATTTCGTCTATTATTTCCCATAATGTTTCATTTTCATCATTTTCTTCATCTTCTTCCATAAATATTTCTATATCCACATCATCATTTTCAACATCTTTTTGTTTTCTCATTTCAGCTATAAAATTAGTAAATGCTTTAAGAGCTTCATCTGAATTACTTAAAGACATACTATTATTTAAATTATTAACATTATATAATTGAAATATATTATCTTCAATATTTTTTAATTCATTATAGTTCACAACTTTAATTCTTTCGGATACGTGTTTTAAAAATGCCTCCTGGTTTATTATTTCTGGTAAAACATTTAATCTAAACTTATTAAATTCATTTATAAGGTTTTTATAAAACCTTTTTATTTCTGTCATTGTAGTTTTTATATTTACATCAAATATGCTTTGATAATCATATCTTGAAAAAATAAAATGATGTTCATAATATCTTCCTGCTTTATTTATATATACTGCTGAAAAATCCACACTTTCATTAATAGTATAAACCATTAATTCCTGACTGATAATGTTTTCTGTTAACATCAAAGAATCTGTAGAAAGAAAAGAAAAAATACTTTTCATTCTATTATTGAAATATTTATTTAATCTGAATATAGTCAAAAGTGTTGGGATATATTCCAGCTCTACATCAATAGAATCAGCTAATTCAACACTGAATTCATTCGGTTTCCATATAAAGTCTCCTGTTTTCGCTTTTATTTCAAATATATATTTTTCTTCAACATCTTCATCTATTGAATCAGCAAACCAGAATTTTTTTATTACCCGTGGACTTAACTCAAAGTACGAGCCATCAATACCTTTTAATAAGGCCATATTTTACCTCCATTAATTATAGGAATATAACTTTAAATATATTCCTAAAAATAAAAACTCTATCAACGCTAAACTTAATCCTACATAAGGGAAGTCCCAACTGATAACACCTATTATACCAAATAAAAATGAAAATATATATGTAATCAATGCTGTTTTCTTAACAGATATATTATATCTTTTTTTTATTTTATCATAAATATGGTCTCTATCTCCTGAAAAAGGTGAACGATTGTTTAAAATTCTTCTTAAGAAACTGAAAAATAAATCTGTATAAAATAAGGCTGAAACTATAACAGATATAGCAAATCCTCCGAATCCATGATTAGATGTCATTATTGTTGTCAGATAAAATATTGTATACCCTAAAAAATACGAACCTGCATCGCCTAAAAAAATCTTTGCTGGATAAAAATTAAAAAATAAGAATCCTATGATTGCCATAACAATATATATAAAGGTATAATGTTTTGAAATTATACTTAAAAACAAAATTATAAAAAGAGCATTTCCTCCACAAATTCCATCCATACCATCTATCATATTAACAGCATTTATTAGAGCAACACCAAGAATTATTAAAATTAAAAAATAAACTATTCCCAGTGACGAATAAAATGGAATAAGAGTTATTAATATTACAAAAAATTCAAATATCAATCTTAATTTTGGCGATATATCTTTTATATCGTCCAATAATCCTAAAAACATCATAAGAGAACTAAAAAAAACAAATTTTAAATCATTAATAAAAAAAATACTTGACAAATATATTGCTACTCCTCCAAGATACGGTGTGGCCTTTTCATGTATTTTTAGTTCTTCATCAGGTTTATCTACTACTCCAATTTTTTTTGCTATTGGAATCATAATATATGTCACTATAGTTGATAAAACAAGCACTACTATATATGGAATATATTTCATAATTCACCTCTTAATAAGCTATATCTCTTTTTATTCCTGATGTTGATTCTGGTATATACTTTCTTATCAATTGATTCATAATATCATAATCATTTTCTTCAAAAGATAAAACAATACTATTTATTAGTTTTTCTAATTCATTTTTACTTAAAACATTGTTCTCTTTAAGAATAAATATTCTGTCATTTTCCGTTTTAACAAATTCCTCCGAATCTAAAAATAACTCTTCATAAAGTTTTTCTCCTGGCCTAACGCCAGTATATACCACTTTTATATCCTGATCTGGTATATATCCTGATAGTCTGATCATCTCTCGAGCTAATTTATCAATTGATACAGGCTCTCCCATATTTAAAACAAAAACTTCACCTTTATTAGCAAAAGAACCCGCTTGTAATACCAAAGCAACTGCCTCAGGTATAGTCATAAAATATCTTTTCATTTTTGGATCTGTAACCGTAACAGGGCCTCCATTCTTTATTTGTTCTCTAAATATTGGAATAACGCTTCCTCTACTTCCAAGAACATTTCCAAATCTAACGATAGCAAATTTTGTTTTTGAATTCTGAGCTAATGATCTAATTATTATTTCTCCAAACCTTTTTGAAGTTCCCATTATAGAAGTAGGATTTATTGCTTTATCTGTTGATATATAAATAAAATGTTTTACACCATGTTCAATCGATTTTTTTGCGAGTATATACGTTCCATATGCATTTACCCTAAATGCTTCTGATGGATTTTTTTCCATTAAAGGTACATGTTTATGTGCCGCAGCATGAAAAACCACATCAGGAGTAAATCTTTTGAAGATATATTTTATTCTATTAATATTAGTTACATCTCCTATAATTTCTACCACTTTTAAATCAGGAAACTTTTCTTTCAGTTCTTTATTTATATTAAAAATGCTATTTTCTCCACGACCCAAAATAAATAATTTTTCTGGTTTTAATGCTGCAACCTGTCTACAAATTTCAGAACCTATGCTTCCACCTGCCCCGGTTACTAATACCTTTTTATTTGTAACATAATAACCTATTTCATCAAAATTAACTTTTACTTCTTTCCTTCCAAGTAAATCTTCTATATTTACATCCCTTAAAAAACCTAAAGAAACTTTATTATTTAATATTTCAAATATTCCTGGTAATGTCTTCAATCTCACCTTTTTTGTATCAATATTATCAATTATCCTTCTAAGCTGTTCTGAAGTAGCAGAAGGTATTGCTATAATAACTTCATTTACACTATACTTCTCTACATATGTCATCACTTCAGAAGTTTTACCCAAAATTTTTATATTTCTTATTTTTCTTCCTATCTTAGACTCATCATCATCTAAAAAACCTATCACTTTACCAAAAGACGGATGTTTTAAAAATTCATCCAATAATTCAACCCCTGCATCTCCTGCACCAATTATTAATATTTTTTTATTATCAGAAACTTTATCAATTACATTTTTATTTCTGGAAAACCACCATACTCTGCTAAAAATAATCAGTATTGCACCCAAGAGAGCTGTCATAAAACCAACTGATATTGGAATAGCAAGGTTATGAATCCATACTCTTCTTATACCCTCAATAATCAAAAAATTAAACATATATCCTATGAATGAAGAATATATTATCGGTTTTATTTCTTTTAATGTTGCAAAACGCCATATGTGATCATATATTTTATTATAATACATCACTATAACCATTACAACTGGAAAAATAATAACCGGTAAAATATATTTTTGCATTTCAGCAAAATCAGTTTGAAACCTAAAAAATAGAGCTATATAATAGCTCATAAAAAATAATAAATAATCTACAATAATTAATTCAATTTTTCTTTTCATAGTGTCACCTTACTTTTTTTCAAATTCATCTAAAATAGCTTTAACTGTATCTACAACATATTTTTGTTCTTCTATAGTCAAATCTGTGTAAAATGGTATTGCAATGGTTAAAGAAGAAATCAGCTCCGTAATAGGATAATCTCCTTCTTCATAGCCATATAAATCTCTATAAAATTTCTGCAAATGGATAGGTGAGAAATAATTTTTTGATTGAACGCCTTTTTTATTTAATTTTTCAATTACTTTATACGTTATTCCTTTAATATTTTTTAATAATTCTTTCCATTGTTCTCTATTTTTCATATATAACGGAAGATCTATTTTTCTTACATATTCTGGAATATCTGTAAATTTTGCTATCCAATCTAATGAAAGTCTAATCACAAAAACAAACCAACTCATTCTTGTTGTGTATTGTTCAATCTTTGGTAAAATTATTCTTTCTTCATCTTTAAACAGTTCATAATAATTATTTGCTACTTTTTCTCTTTTATCAAGAATCTCATCTAATCTTTTCATCTGTATATATCCTAAACCCGCTGATAACTCATCCATTCTATAATTATATCCTAATCTTACATGCTCAAGCCATTCTGAAGAATCTCCGCGTCCTTGATTAGCCATAGATCTGCATAATTTCCCAATTTCTATATTATTGGTAATTATCATACCACCTTCACCTGTTGTTATCTGCTTATTAGGATAAAAGGCAAATGTACCTGCTTCTCCAAATGTACCAGCAAATCTATCTTTATATTTTGCACCTATTGCTTCACATGAATCTTCCACAATTTTCCAATCGTTTTTTTTACATATCTCTATAGCATTATCCCAATCAATAGGTTGCCCAAAAACATCAACACCCATAAAAAATTTTATATTTTTTAAATTTTTTATACGATTCCACAACGGATGCTTTTTATCTTTTAAACTCTCTTCTATTTTTTTTAGGTCTATATTGTAATTAAATGGATCTATGTCTATAAATACTGGGTGCGCTCTTTCAAATAAAGCTACATTTGAAGAGGCTATAAAAGTAAATGGGGTTACAATCATTCCTTCGTTTTCTTTAATATCCAAGGATCTTAAAATCAAATGCAATGCCGATGTGCCACTATTAACAACAATTGCATCTTTTACACTAAAATAACTTTTTGTTATTTCTTCAAACTTATTTAAATATGATCCCAGAGCTAACCTTTTGCTATCAAAAATTTTATTTATTATTTTTTTTTCTTTATTCGTCAAGCTGGCTGAAGAAAGTGGTACTTTCAAAATTAATATCCCCCTTTTACATTAAAAGTAAGCTCGCTAAAAGCGAGCCTATTTTATTAATTCTCTTCTTTCTTTCCAAATTCCAATGTTCTTTCAACTTGAATATATTTATAAAATTCCATTTCATCGCCTTCATTTATGTCATCAAAGTTTAATATCTTAATACCACATTCTTTTGGAGCATCAATTCTTTTTACTTCATCTTTATAATGCCTTAAGGACTCTATTTTTCCATCATATACCAATTTACCCTGTCTGTATAATCTTACTCCACCATCTCTTTCAACATATCCTTCTTTTAATTGAATACCTGCAATATTTCCAACCTTCTTAATTTTAAATACCTGTTTTACTTCACCAGAACCTGTAATTTCTTCCTTTTCCTCAGGTTCTAACATACCCTGTAGGGCTTTTTTCAAATCATCTATTAAATTAAATATTATATCATATCTTTTAATTTGAATATTCTCATGTTCGGCATATTTCACAGCACTACTGTCTGCTTTTACCCTAAAACCTAAAATAACTGCATCAGATGCAGTTGCTAACATTACATCACTTTTCGTTATTGCACCTATACCGCCATGAATAACCTGTAACTCAATTTCAGGGTTTTCTAATTTTGCTATAGCATTTTTCAATGCTTCTAATGAACCAAAAGTGTCTGCTTTTAAAATTATGTTCAATGTTTTTTGTTCTCCATCTTCTTTCATCATTCTTAAAGCATCTTCAAGTCTAATATGCCTTTTTTGTACAACCTTTTCTTCAAGAGCTTTTTTCTTTTCTACATACTCCTTTGCTTCATGCAATGTTTTAACCCCATATAATATAGAATGCATATCCGGTACTTCTTCAAAACCCAAAATTTGTACTGGATCTGAAGGACCTGCCATTTTAACATTTTTACCACTTGGATCTATCATTCTTCTAACTTTTCCAAAAGTACTACCAGCTACAAAATAATCTCCTACTTTTAATTTTCCATCTTTAACTATAGTAGTTGCAACTGGACCTAAGAATTTATCCAATTTACTTTCTATAATAACCCCTCTTGCTAATCCTTCTGGATAACACTTTATTTCCTGCATTTCAGCTACTAATAAAATCATTTCCAACAATTCATCTATTCCCTGACCAGCTTTTGCAGAAATAGGAACTGTAATTGTATCTCCACCCCAGTCTTCAGGAATAAGATTTAATTTTGCAACCATTTGTTGTTTAGTTAAATCAACATTTGCATTAGGCTTATCTATTTTGTTTATAGCTACAATTATAGGAACATTTGCATTTTTTGCATGGTTATATGCTTCTATAGTTTGAGGCATAACCCCATCATCTGCTGCAATTATTAAAACAACAATGTCCGTTGCCTGAGCACCTCTTGCTCTCATTTCTGTAAAAGCTTCGTGTCCCGGTGTATCAATAAAGGTAATCTTTTTCCCTTCATAATTAACCTGATATGCACCTATAGACTGGGTAATTCCACCAGCTTCTTTTTCTGCTACTCTTGTATTTCTTATATTATCAAGTAATGTTGTCTTCCCATGATCAACGTGGCCCATTATAGTAACAACAGGAGCCCTTTCAATTAATTTATCCTCATTTTCTTTATATATTTTATTCCATCGTTCTTTTAAAATTTCTTCCGGGTCGTTTTTTTCAGAGCCTTTTTCTATTTTTTCCTCTTTTACTTCTTCAGTTATCTCAAGCAACGCATTAAACATCATTGCAATTTCTTCAGCTTGTTCTTCTGTTAATGTTTGACCGGGTCTTAATACTTTTCCTTTCATAAAAAAGGCTTTTATAATATCATTTTGCCCTTTTCCCAACTTATTTGCAAGAATATCTAATTTTAATTCAGATTTTGTTATTTTTATTTCTTTTATCTCCTCTTCTTCTTTTATTTCTTTATTTATCTTATTTTCTTTTTTATGTTCGAAATGTTTCTTTTTTTCATTTTTTTTGCTTTTTTTATGTTCAACTTTTTTCTCTTTCTTTGTTTCCTCTTTTTTCGGTAATTCTTTTTTTTCTTCAACAACTTTTTCTTTTTTATTTTCATTTAATTTTTCTTCAAAATATTCTTTTATAGTCTTTACTTCCTCTTCTTCTAAGGAAGACATATGACTTTTTAAATTATATCCTAAATCTTTTAATTCTTCTAAAAATTCTTTAGCATGCATTCCAAATTCTTTAGCTAATTGGTATACCCGTGTCTTAGACATTTGAATCACCTCCAGCATTCACTACTTCTAATATTCCTTTAACTATATTTTCATCCAAAACCCCTACCACGCTAATCTCATCTTTTCCGAGAGAACGCCCCAATTTATCTTTCGTATATTCTTTCAAAAGCACATATGGAACATGATGAGATTGACATCTTTTTATAGTATCTTCCTTTATTGAATCGCCAACATCAGAAGCTATAATTATAAATTTCGATCTTCTTCTTGGATTTCTAATATATTCTCTTATATTATCTTTTCCAAATATTATTTTGCGCATACGTGAAGCAAAACCCAGCAGGTTTATAACCTTCTGTTCATTCATTCTTTTACCTCCAATTTTCTTTTCTAAATTAATTATAACATATAAAATAAGAATAATGAAATAATCTTCAGCTTATACAAACAAATAACAAACCGTTAACAAAAAATCCTCCCGAAGGAGGATTTTTATATTAAAATATCGCTGATGACGCAATAAACAGATAATAGTCATCAAAATCTCCAGAAAAATCATTTCCTATTTTTAATTTTAAATCTATATTATCTTTATTCAATTCCATACCTAATTTATATCCAAAGTTATTAGTATTATCATAATAAGCATCAATCAAAACATTAAATCCTGATTTTATACTAAAAAGTAAATCAGACTCAATATTATATACATTATTTTCTAAAGAATACTCTCCAGAGAAAGTTATTATATCATCATAGTTTCCACCAAAAATTATATTTTTATTAACAAAATCATAAGTTCCTTCTAAAGCCAAAATTTCGCTATTATAATCACCTTTAACATATTCAATTTTATCTGAATACTTTGCTTCTACACCAATACCAAACCCCTCTATTCTAGAATATATATTCATAGAAGCATCTTGAGTTTTTGGCATATATAATGCACTGAGTAAAATATTACTTAAATAAATATTTGATGAAACAAAATATTTTAATTCATTATCCTGAGAATAAATATCCACTCCTGTTTTTAAATCTCCAACTTTTAAAATACCAAAAAAACCTATTTTATTTTCTTCTACTCTTTCACTAAAATTAAGCAACTTGTTAGCTTGAATATCCTTAAAAACTCCAAAAATAAAGTTCGAATTTTCCCACGTAGCCTTTATAGATGATATTCCTAACTGCCAATTAGAGTTGTCTGCATTTAAAACAGCTTCAAAATTCATACCAGATTTTTTAGGGTTAATAGTTAAATAAAAATTATGGGATATTTCTGGAGATTTAAAAGAATATGTATCCATATTCACTTTGGATTTTAAATCAAATGAATATTTACCACTTAATATACCACTTTCTTGTTTTTCTGGTTTTTTTATCTTTAATTTTCCATTTTCTAAAACCAATGAAAATGCTCCATTCTTTCCACCATATCCATCAGGAACATAATCAGGAGCTTCTGGATCTTCTTTCCAATCTGTACCATTAATTACAAACTTATATTGATAATCTCCAGGAGTCAATCTTAATACAACCCTCCACAATCCACCTTTAACTTTTTTCATAGGTTGTGCTGTTGGATCCCAATTATTAAAAGAACCTGCTAAAAAAACTTTTGATGCTGTAAGATCTTTAAATTCAAAAACTACATTATTTTTATACACATAAACCTTTGAAAAAGACATAATAGATAAAACTACTATAAGATATATCAATAATATTTTTTTCATACACACACCTCCTAAAATCCTGTTTTAACAGTTAAAGATAATTGTTTCTTAAACTCTTTTGAAGCACCAAAATTACCATCACCCAGACTTAGTAATAACTCCATATTAGAAAAACCTGTATACTTCGCTTCTAAATACATTGTTTTATACCTTTCTATTACACCATATATATACATACCTTTTCCAAATATGTTTAAATTACCAAATGATTTTGATAATGTCCCATATAAAACTTCAGAAAAACCTCCACTATAAACAGTAGAATTTTCTATATTCACTGCATTGTTTCCAAAAATATAAGATAAATTATAATAATATCCAAACATATTTCCATTTACATTAGATGAAATAGAAAATGATTTATACTTTTTTATATTCTTCCAATTATCTTCTAATCCATATTTATACACCGAAAAATTCGCATTACCTATAACAGGTAAATTCAATGGAACATTCACAGAAAATTCAATATTATCTATATTATACTTATTATTCTCAAAAGGCATTCCTATATATACATAATTATAATTATTTAATGAAAAGTAGCTTTTTAAATAATCTAATGAAAAATTAGAAAAGTTATCATCTTTAAAATGATAATCTCCTTCTAATGTAATTCCTAATTTATCAATGTTAAATTCATCTCTAATATTTTGTGAAAAACTATCTGGCAAATAATCTTTTTTATAACCTGAAGATAGATATTTTATGTATAAAGAATTTTGAATTTTACCTAAGTTCATTTTATTTCCTGCAAAGATAAGATAATTATTATCCAGATAATTCTCACCTTTATCATATGAATATCCAAATTCTCCAAATAATTGATTATTTCCTAAATTCAAGTTAAAATCAAATAATCTCCAATCTGAATAAATATACTTTGTAAAAAATTCTCTTGAATATATATAACTATAATAGAAATTTCCTAAAGGAATACCTCTTATATGAGATATAAAAATCGAAGAAGAACCTCCATCTTTTTTGACCAAATAATTTTCAGCATGTAGTATTGGTAAATCAAAACTATATATGATTCCATCAACAGTTCCAATTTTTTCATTATTAAAAGCATTTATCCAATCTGTAGTATTTACGCTTTTCTTTTTCCATAAAGTTTTTACTTGACTTGTATCGAATTTAAAATTAAACTCACCATCTGTTATATAATATTTATCATCATTGCCTTTGTTAAGGTTTAACTCTCCAGAAAAATTTGAATCATTTGGTTTAACATACAAATCTAATTTTAATCCATTGTAATAAAATTGAGCAGGTGATGATTCTAATGTATAAGTCCACGATGTTTCTAAATTACCATTGATCTGAATATCGGAAAAAACAAATATTGAAATTAGTAAAATTAAAAACAAAAAGATTTTTTTCATTGTGAATCACCAGCCTTTAATTCTTCAATTTCAACATAACTGATTAAAGGATAAAATTTAATTTTAAAACCTGTCACATTATTTTTAAAGGTATATATTTGATTTTGAGATGAATCTGAATACACTTCACTGTTAAATATCATCTGCCATGGTTTCCAATTATTTGAAGCTGGGATCTTATATTCTATATTATCTCCTTTATTATACGCATTATCTATTTCTATTTCAAAATGATTATTAACTTTATTCATCAATTCAGGAGACCAATTATTGAAAGTTCCAGCAGCATACCAATTCATATTTAATTTTGTATCATCGCCAATACCAATTGCTTTACCATTAACAAGTTTATCTATATCTAAATAAACTGTTATTTGATTGTTTGACAAAGCAGATTTCAAAATAGGAATAGAGTCAGAAACTATGTTCCCATCGCTTTTTACATTAAATACTTTATAATAACCTATATAAAATTTACTACCATCATTATCTATTTCATTAAAATTGATTTTAGAAGCATCTATTGTAACTTTATATAATTTTAAATTATCATCATATACAAATTTACTATTTTCGATAATACCTTTATCATCTGTTTGCAGCCAATTATTTCCATCATATCCTACATATATACCTTCTGGAACAGAAAGATTTAACAATTTCATTAAACATCCAGAAAAAATGAACACTGAAGAAATTATTAAGATTAATAATACAATCTTTTTCAAAAACACCACCTCCTATTAAAAAAGCCCCAAAAGGGGCTACTTAATTATTTCCAAGCATGAACTTTATTAACTATAGTTTCATTATCAGTTACAACAATCCATCTATTTGGTATATCATTTGTACCATCAGGCATCAATTCTACATGTGCCCAATCATTATCTAAAACATACTTATATTGATATAATTCATAAGAATTAAGAGTTAAAGTAACTTCATATTTTCCATTATTTAGTGTCAAAGGTGTTCCATCCCAGGAAGAATTTATTAAATCTCCTCTAATATATACTCCTGATGCTTCAGGTGTATTTTCTGGAACTTCAACTACAAATTTAACTGTAACAGGTGTAGACATAGAAGAATAATCTATAGAAGTATCTGCAAAATTCCAAATTCTTAAATTCTTTGATTCAACTGGTTTTTCAAAAATAACTCTATTAGTTAATTCTTCTCCATTAGGACCTTTTTCTACACCTGCCCAGTCCATTTGATCAGAGAATTTAAACTGAATTGGATATTCTAAATTATCCCAATTTAACTCAACATTAACCATCTTTTTCCCATTTTCTGTAACCACATCATATACATAATCATCAGAAAATGTCCAATTATTAAAATTCCCTACCATATAAACACTTGTTATAGTTGAAGGTAAACTATCTGGTAATTCTACTTTTAACATAATAGGTTCAGGTTGTTCTTCAACTTTAGGTTTTACACATCCTACTAATGCAAAAGATAAAACTGCAATCAACATAAAAAATATCCAATATTTTCTCATACACACCCCTCCTATAGATGTAATAGATGTTATATTTTTGTTGCAATAATATTATACTCCTTCACTCTTTTGAAAGAAAAATGATTTTTGATTATTACAAATTATTAATATCGATTATTATTGTTTATACATTATTAACAATAAAAATTGTAAAAAAAATAAGGAATCCTCCAGATTCCTTATTTAGAAGTTTTTTCTATATAATGTTCATAATCAAGATCTATATAATTAAAAGAGTTTTTTATCTTTTTTGCCCATTTTAAAGTAATTGGATGTTCTATTCTTGAAGAAATCATTGTTTCTAATCCTATTCTTCTTGCCAATTTTAAATACTCTGATGTTTTTAACAATCCACCAAATTTTGTTAATTCAAAAACTAATCCTGTTGATATATTCTTTAGTTTTAAAATATCATGAACGTTTTTAAATGATTCATCCCAAAAAATTGGATATTTCATTAACAAATCTTTTGCTGCAAACTCACTTCCAACAGGCAAAGGCTGTTCAATAGCAATTATATTTATTCCTTCAAAAATATTCAATATTTTCCTTACTTCATAATGATTAAATAATCCTTTAAAATCTATCCAAACATTATATTTTTCTATATTTGCTCGCAATATTTCTAACTCTTCTAAATTTATTTTTTCTAAAAATTCTATTTTTATGGTGGAAGCATCATAAATTTCTTCATAAATGGCATATCCCATATCCTTATGAACATATATTTTTTTCATTTCTTGATTTTCACCTGATTCAGAAAATAATATTTTCGATAAATCTAGTTCTTTTGCGTTTAATATATAATCAGCAATTGCAATTTCTACAGCTGTCTTTGATGACATATCAAATTTTACTATATTGTCCATCTCTCTTTCAAATTCAGCATAATCATTTAAATTCTTCCATTCTTCTGTCAACTTTCTTAACTTTTCAATTATAGCCATTGTAGTTTTATATGTTTCTCCATAATCAGGATTAGGTGTCCCTGCACCAATACCTTCTACTCCATTTGAATCAATTTTGAATACAGCATGTTCTATCCATTCCTCTTTTAAATATTTTAATATACTTCTTTCCTGCCAATAGTATACATCTCTTTTTCTATTCATAATTTTCCTCCTATTTTTATAATTTTTCTGATATAATATAATATATGAATATTATTTTAAAAAAACGAGGTGCTAGTAATGGAAAACAAACATAAAATTATTTTGCCTTTATCATTCATATCTATTATATTCATTATTGGAATCGGTTTATTCTTCTCTATTAACTATTATAATATAAATTTAAGCAAAGCGCAAGACTATATAAAAAGTGAAAATTCTGTTGTTGCTACTTTTATCGATGATTATTTTAAAGAATTGATACATTTTGCCGAAACATTTGCAAAGGACAAAGATTTCATTAATGCAGGATTTTCCAGAGAAAGTGAAAAAAAAGTTTTAGAAGTTTTGAAAAACTATCAAAATTCAAACAAAAATATTGCATATATTTATACTGGATATAAAAATAAAAAAATAGTTATTAATGATTGGGAAGTACCAGAGGGTTATGATCCAACAATCAGACCATGGTACTTAGAAGGAATTAAAAATCCAAAAACTGTATACATTGGAACACCTTATAAAGAATATAAAACAAAGGCATGGTTAATATCTACAGGAAAAGCTTTAATTAACGAAAATAATGAAGTTGTAGGTGTTTTATCTATTGATTGTTCCATAAGTCAATTTGTAAATTTAATAAACGCAGAAATAAGCTATAACACCGGTCAAACATTCGTTGTAAATAAAGAAGGCACCATTATTCTTCATAAAAACCTTGAGAATATAAACAAAAAATTTATGTTTGATTTAAAAGCTTTCGACAAACAAAAAGATCTTATAAAAACCTCCATCAATTCTAAAAATTATTACGTTGCTTATACAAAACTGAGTTCTACAGGATGGTATATAATTACAACGGTTGAAACAAGCGAAGTTATAGCTCCGGTTATTAAAGGGGTTATTTCTTACTCATTAATTTCTCTCGCATTATTAATTGCTTTTGTCATATTACAAAGTATACTAATCTCTAATATTAGGTTAAAAGCTTTAGTTAAAAAAAGAACTAAAGAATTAGAGGAAAAAAATAAAAAAATTATGGATAGTATTTTTTATGCTAAAAACATTCAAAATTCTATTTTACCTTCAGAAAATACATTAAAAAAGAATTTTAAAGACTTCTTTGTTTTTTGGAAACCGACTAACATAGTTGGAGGCGATTTTTACTGGTTTAAAGAAAAAGAAGATGGTTCTTTTTACATTGCTGTAGTTGATTGCACTGGGCATGGTGTACCGGGAGCTTTAATGACAATGACAGCAAATTCTTTATTAAATAGAATTATAGACGATACTAATATTAAAGAACCTTCAAAAATATTAAGTGAATTAAATGGATTATTTAAAAAAACCATAAATTCAAATAGTACTGATTATAGAATTGATGATGGTTTAGAAATTGGATTATGTTATATTTCGTCAGATAAAAGTGAGCTTGTTTATAGCGGTGCTGGAATTTCTTTATATTATGCACACAATGATGAAGTCATTAGAATTAAAGCAGATAATAAAGGAATTGGATATAAACGCTCTAAAGATGATTATATCTTTAAAGAACATATTATTGAAATAAAAGAAAATATGACTTTTTATATGTCTTCTGATGGATATGAAGATCAAAATAATCCCGAAGGAAAGAGATTCGGTAGAAAGAATTTTATTAATTTAATAAAAAAAGTTTCTGGAGAACCGATGACTATACAAAAAAAGAATTTTGAAGAATGTATTAATAAATATATGGCTGGAGAAGACCAAAGAGATGATATTACTATTATTGGTTTTAAATTAAAATAATTTCAAAGGGGGGAATTATTTTGTATCCGAAAATAATTCTTGAACTGAAAAAGAAAATTACAGAAAGTAATGTTATAATGTCTTTTATTGGACCTTTTTCTCAGGGGATAATCGAAGAAATCGGGAGAGCATTAAGAGAATATATGAAGAATGATAAAAATCTTAATACCCCCTCAAACAATGTTTTTTCTGTATTTATAGAACAAAGTCAAAATATAAAAAATTATGAAAGAATTTTAACTGCAGAAGAAAAAAATCACGTTTTTTTAGAATCTATATTATTGATAGGAAAAAGCGATCATAAATACTTTATTAGTTCTGGAAATATTATAAAAAAAGAAGATATGCAAAGTTTAAAAGAATATATTAATAAAATAAATTCTTTAAGTAAAGATGAAATAAAATTACTATATAAAAAAAGATTAAAAGAAACTTTTAAGAGTAAAACTGGTGGTGCTGGTCTTGGTTTTCTTGAAATGGCCAAAAGAGCTTCTGAAAAATTCGAATATGATTTCATAAAATTAGATGAAAAATATTATTATTTTATATTAATAATAAAAGTTTAGGAGGGTAAGATAATGAAGAAATTATATATTGAACCTACAAAGGCAACACCAGAAATTGATTTTGATCCGGAAAAAAATATTTTATCTATAAAAGGAGAATCTTATCCTGAAAATTCTTTTGATTTCTATAATCCTATTTTTGAATGGTTAGAAAATTATTTTGATAATTTGGCAAATAATGAAAAGGTTATTTTTAAATTCGATATCAGTTATTTAAATACAAGCAGCACAAAATCTATAATGTTTATATTAGATATTCTTGAAGAAGCATATGAAAATAATAAAAATATAATAATCAACTGGTATTATGATGAGGATAATGAATTTTCATATGAAATCGCTGAAAACTTTATGGAAGATTTGAATATTCCATTTAATATGATTAAAAAATAGAATACTCGAGGTAATAGCTATGAGTGAAAATATATTTTTTAATGAAATAGAAATTTTAGAAAAACACAAAAAACTTTTAGAAAATAATTCTCTTTCTGATACTGAAATAAAAGAGAATTATTATTCTTTAATAAAAAGTTATGAACAACTTTTAAATCAATCAAAAAAGATAGCTAAAATAAGTGATATTAATCATAAGTTGCTTAATGATACTAAAAAGAATTTAAAGTTACTTCTTGATAATTCCGGAGAGGGATTTTTTACCTTTGGAGAAAATTTTCTTATTAACCGAGATTATAGTAATGAATGTTTAAATATTTTCGATAAAGAAAATATTTTTAAAGAAAATGTATTATACCTATTATTCGGAGAAGATCATGAAATCGAAAAGAGAATTTTAAATCATATCTTTGAAAACGATGAAAAAGAGGATGTTTATTTAGAACTTTTACCAACTGAAATAACAACAAATAATAAAATTTTAAAAATTAGATATAAAATACTCCATTTAGAATCCGAGAAGAAAATAATGTGTATAATTTCCGATATTACCGATAAAAAAATCCTGGAAGAAAAATTAGAAATTGAAAAAAATAATAATAAAATGTTATTAAATACTATAATATATAGAGATATTGTAAAAAAAACTATTGATGATTATATTAATTATTGTACAAAAGGATTATATTATAATATCAATATTCTTTCTTTAAAAGCTTTTTTATCTGATCTACTAAAAAAAATGCATACATATAAAGGTTTATTTTTACAATGGAATATGATAAAAGCTGGAAAAAATATTGATAATTTTGAAAACACTTTAAATATTATAAAGAATGATATTTTATCAAAAAATGATATTTTAAATTTTATTCAGCAAAAAAAGCCCGAAAATTTTATTGACTATGAAATAAATATTATAGAAAATGCTTTAGGTAAAGATTTTCTGAAAGAAGATAAATTATGGATTGATAAAACTAAATTATTAGATCTGGAAAATTTAATAGAAAAAGAACTGCCAGAATTTTATTCCAAAAAATTATTAAATAAAATAAAAAAAATATACTACTCCTCTTTTATTGATATTTTTAATATGTATAAAAAATATTCTTACGAGTTAGCTCTTAAATTTGGTAAAGAAATTAATAGTTTTAATATAGAAAGTAATAGTAATATTTTCTTTGATCCAGAAATATACTTCAATTTTAATAAATCTCTTATACATATATTCCGAAATATTGTTGTTCATGGTATAGAATTACCAGAAGAAAGATTATCTCTAAATAAAACAGCTGGTGGAAATATATATTGTAAAATTTTTGATGATAAAGAAAACATTTATATTACAATATCTGATGATGGAAAAGGAATTGATATTAGCAAATTAAAAAAAATTAACAAGCAAAATAAAGATTTATTATTATATGAAATTTTCAAAGAAGGATTTACCACATATGATTCTCCAAGCGAGTTTGCCGGAAAAGGTTTGGGATTAACTATCATTAAAAATGAAGTAGAAAAATTAAATGGAAAAATAAAAATTTCGTCAAAACCTTTAAAAGGTACATCTTTTGAAATTATTTTACCAAAATCTTCAGGAGGTTTATTCCATGGCCAGAATATTAATTGTTGAAGATAATATAATTATGAGAAATACGTTAAAAAAATTTTTCAATGAACTTGGTCATATTGTTGTTGATGAATTAGAAGATAGTTATAATTTGATTGATATATATCAAAAATTACAACCTGATATAATAACATTAGATTTAATGTTAAAAAAAACTGATGGAATTCATGCTTTAAAAAAGTTAAAAAGAAGATTCCCGGATTCAAAAATTATTATTATTAGCGTAATAAACAATAAAAAAGATATTTTTGATGCTTTGAATTTCGGTGCTGATTATTTTATTATAAAACCTGTAACTATAGAAAAGCTTAAAAAGGCTTTAAATAAGGTTTTTATTTCACAAAACAAAGTTTCAAAAATAAGAAATCTTTATAAAAAACAAGAAGAAGAAAACGTTGTAGAAGTTAAAAATGTGAACGGCGTTTTAAGAATTCATATTAACAAACCTTTAAATGGAAGAGTTATTGAAAAAATAAATAAAGTTGTCGACGGTTTTTTAATAATAAAGCCTTTAAATATTGTTTTTACATATTTCGATGAAAATGAAAATATATACGTTTTAAAAAAATCACTGAATGACATAATGCTGAAAATAAAAAATCACGGCGGAGATGTTGATATAGAAATATAATTTAACGCCTGTCGTTAAATTATAGATTGAAAATAAAATATTAAAAAATAATGTAAAGAGTAAAATATTATTTTGAATATTTTGTAATTTTTTTATAAACTAAAACTTAGCACCGTAAGGTGCTAAGTTTTATGATATAATTATTAATAATACAATCTTTTCTGAAAGGAGTTTCTTATGAGTGAATTTGATGCGTTAGGAAAATTATTTGAAAGTAAAATTATAGATTTAAAAGAAGTCCCTGTAGATACATTTGCCTATATTGGAGATGCTGTATTAAATTTGTATTTTATTAACTATATAATTGATAAAGGCAGGAAAAAGGCTGGAAAATTGCATAATGAGAGCAAAAATTATGTTAGCGCTTCTGCACAATCAAAAATAGTAGACAACATTATAAATAACTTTACTGAAGAAGAAAACTCTATTTATAAACGGGGATTAAATTCAAAAGGAGCAAAAAAAAGAGGTAATGATATAAACTATCGAAAAGCTACTGCTTTTGAAACTGTAATTGGATATTTGTTTTTAAAAAAAGATTATACAAGATTGAATGAAATATTAGAACTATCAAAAAACACATTAAAGGAGAGAGAATAGATGTATGTTTATGGTAGAAATGTTCTAAAAGAGATTATAAATGCAAAATATCCTGTAAAAAATATATACTTTACAGATAGTAAAAAAACGGATAAAACTTTAAATGATTTAATTGAATTAGCCAAAAAACATAATTATTCTTTCTCTTTTGCACCAGATAAAGTATTACAAAGAATGGTAAATATATCCAAACATCAAGGTGTGGTAATTGATATAGGCAAAGAATTTAAATATGCCGAAGAAGATATTCTTGATAATTTAAAAGAAAACGCCACAATCATTATACTGGATCAACTCCAGGACCCTCACAATTTTGGAGCAATAATAAGATCAGCTGTCGCATCAAACAGCGATCTAATTGTAATCCCAAAAGATAACTCTGTGGAAATTACTCCTACTGTAATTAAAGTCTCTGTAGGATTAGCTTTTAAAATACCCATTTTAAAAGTCACTAATTTATCAAGATTTATTGACGTTATTAAAAAACGAGGATTCTGGGTATATGGTGCAGATATGAGCTATAATATTTATTATGAAATGGATTTAACTGGAAATGTCGCATTAGTTATGGGAAATGAAGGAAACGGAATCAGAGAAAAAGTAAAATCCAGATGTGATGCTTTAATATCAATCCCAATGGCAAATAATGTTGATTCTTTAAATGTTTCTGTAAGTGCAGGAATATTGCTTTTTGAAATATTTAAACAAAAAAGCAGGTGAAAAAATGGCTATTGTTAAGTTACCTGAATCTGTTATTATGAAAATCGCTGCTGGTGAAGTTGTCACTGGTACTTTTGCAGTTGTAAAAGAGTTATTTGAAAATGCAATTGATGCTCACGCAGATAATATTATTATAGAAATAAAAGATGGTGGAAAAACATATATAAGAATTACAGACAATGGTGTTGGAATGTCTGAAGAAGATATTTTATTAGCTGTTCAACCACATACTACAAGTAAAATTAAAGAAGTTGAAGATTTATATTCTATACATACTTATGGATTTAGAGGTGAAGCTTTAGCTGCTATATCAAGAGTTTCAAGAATGAAAATCGTTTCAAGAAGAAAAAATGAAAATATTGCTACTTCTATAGAATTCGTAGGTGGTGAACCCATAAATATTAAAAAAGTTGCTGCTTCAAGTGGAACAACAATTGAAGTAAGAGATTTGTTTTTCAACGTTCCAGCAAGAAGAAAATTTTTAAAATCTGCCGCAATTGAAGGAAGAATGATTACTGAAATTATAGAAAAATTTATTTTAGCTACTAATGTTTCAATAAGCTATATAAAAGATAATAAATCTATTTACTCAATATCTAAAAATATGAAATTACTTGAAAAAATAAACGTTATTTTTCCTGAAACTTCAAAAGAAGATTTTTTTAGAATTGATTATGAAGAACCATGGTTTAAAATAAAAGGATTTATATCTCATCCACGAGTAACTCGAAACAATCGAACAGCTCAAATATTTTTTATAAATAATAGATATATACGTTCTGGTGACTTATTCGCTGTATTTGAAGCAGGATATGGTGAAATGCTAGAGTCGAGAAGACATCCATATGGGATTATCTTTTTTGATATAGATCCTAAAGAAGTTGATGTTAATGTTCATCCACAAAAATTAGAGGTAAAAATATCTGAATCAAGAATTATTTATAATAAATTCAAAAGGATTATAAGAGAAACTTTAATTAATCAAACTAAATTTAAAATGGCTATTAATATTGAAAACGACTCAAATTATAATTTTAAAGAAAAATCAAAAATTGAAAAAGAAAAATATCCTGTTAAATCTGAACCTTTAAAATTAAATGAAGTTCCTATAGTTTCAGATAATGAAGAAAAATACAATACATTTTTAATAAAAAGAAAAAAGGAAGAAAAAGATAATAAAAACAGTTATTTTCAGTCCATACAAAAAAACTTTCAACAAAAAAATAATGAAAAAAATATTGTAAAAAATATTATTCATAATACAAATTATATAAAACCAGAAATAAAGAAAAAAGAAAAAATTTTAGACCTAAGTTATTATAAAATTCTCGGATTAGTAGCAGATAGATATATTATTCTTGAATTAAAAGATTCTATACAATTTATAGATTTCCATGCCGCTCATGAAAGAGTTATCTATGAAGACTTAAAAAGAGAATTTTTTGAAAATGGAAATATTACAACACAGATGATAATGCTACCTATAAAATTAAATCTTGATACTATAAGAAAAGAAATTTTAGAAAATAATATTGAAAAAATTAGAAAACTGGGATTCGAAATTATCAAAAATAATGATGGATATTTTATTTCTGGATTACCATCTAATATTAAAATAAACGACCCTCAAAATGCTATTATAGAAATACTTGATGAATTAAGATTGGAAGGTATAGAATCACCCGAAAAAGTATTTGATCATGCAATTGCAACTATGTCGTGCAGAGCTGCAGTTAAAACTGGAGATGACCCTGTTGGATTGGAAACTCTTATTTCTAAAATTATAGAATATGAAATTTTAACATGCCCTCATGGACGACCTATTTCCATGGAATTATCATTAAAAAAAATAGATGATTTTTTTGAGAGAACTTGACATCTCAAAAAAATTATAGTATAATTGAAAAAAAATATTATAGGCGGTGTAACTTATGAAAAAAATAATTTCAATAAAATTTAATAATTTCAATAATAATAATATCAACCAGCGTTGGTGTAACGCGAGGTAGTTCGTTGTTTATAATTCACCGGCGCTGGATATTTTCGTACCAGCGCCGGTTTTTTATATTTTAGTCATTAATCATAATTTTTTTATTATTGATTTTTCAAGTACTTTGTGAAAATGCCTGGGAGAGGGAGAGATTATACATAATTTTATATATTATATTATTTTGAAGGGAGAGGGTATTATGACTAAAAAATTGGCAGAAGGAAGAAAGATTGATACTGTAGAATTGGTAAAAGAGTATTTAGAAAATCCCGTTTTTAAAGATGCAACATTGATTCAAAGTGATATTTTAAAAGGTATCCGACATGTATTAGACAAAAAAGGATTTGTTGAATTATTGCCTGTTACAGTTTCTCCAATAACTGATCCATTAAACCATCCACATTTCGAAGCTGAATTTGAATATTATGGGCAAAAATACTCTGTAACAAAATCTATGATTTTACACAAACAAGTCGCTGTATTGGTTCATAAAAAAATATATATTGTATCACCAAATGTTAGACTTGAAACAGAAGATAAAATGAATTCAGGAAGGCATTTATTTGATTTTGTTCAAATTGATATGGAAATGTTAGAATCTTCTCGTGAAGATGTCTTTGATGTTATGGAAGATGCAATTATTTACACAATAAAAACTATAAAAGAAAAACATCCTGAAATTATCGAAAAATATCATCCATCACTAAAAATACCTAAAAAACCATTTAAACGATACACAGTTAAAGAACTAAAAGAAAAATACGGTGAAGATTATGAGAAAAAAGCTTCTTTAGAGGCCGAAGAACCATTCTGGATGATAGATATTCCTTTAATGGAAAGAGAGTTTTATGATAAACAAGATCCTGAAAGACCTGATGTTTTACTTGATTTTGATCTTATATATCCAGAAGGATATGAAGAAGCTATTTCTGGTGGTGAAAGAGAACATGAATATGAGCAAATATTAAAAAGAATGGAATTAAAAAAGACCCCACCAGAACAATTCAAAGATTATTTAGAAGTAGCCAAAGCTGGAATATTAAGACATTCAGCAGGTTGTGGAATCGGAATTGAAAGATTTACTAGATGGATTTTAGCTTTAGATCATGTTGAAAAAACCAGACTCTTTGCCAAAACTCCAGGTAAACATTCTATATAATAAAACGGGCTTTTCAGCCCGTTTTATTATATGCTAAACTTATTTATTAATTCCATTAACGATTGTGACAATTTATTTCCTTCTTCTGCTGTCTCATTTACTTGATGAGAACTTTTTGTTTGTTGATCGATTGCTGAAACCATATATTTTACTTGATCTGATATTTCATTAATAACCTTTGAAATTCTATCCATGGCTGCTGCCATTTCTTCTGTAGAAGCACTTTGTTCTTCAGCTGCAGATGAAAGTTCGTGAACTTTCATATTCATTTCTTCTACCTTATCTAAAATCAACTTAAATTGCGAAACAACATTTTCAGATTCAACATCAATATCTTTTATTATATTAACTACTTTATTTGTGGCTTCATTTGCACTTACAGCACCATCTTTAACAGATATCAAAATTTTTGCTATTTCTTCAGTTGACGCTTTACTTTGCTCAGCTAACTTTCTTATTTCATCAGCAACTACTGCAAATCCCTTGCCGGCTTCACCGGCTCTTGCGGCTTCTATTGCGGCATTTAATGCCAATAGATTTGTTTGTTCTGTTATTTGATTTATTGTTTCAACAATATTACCTATATTTTGAACCTTTTCTGATAAGCTATTTACTTTTTCTTGAGTATTACTTGATTCTTTTACTGCATTTTCCACTATTTCAACAATTCTGTTTACAGATTTTTCTCCATTCAATGCTGCTTCTGAAGCTTCATTCGCTTTATAAGATAACTCTTCTGCATTTGTTGATATCATTTGAGCAGAACTTGCTACCTCTTCTACTCCTGAAGATACTTCTTCTACGGAAGCAGACGCATCTTCTGTATTTGATTCAATAATTCTTGATTGTGATGATAAATCATCTGAAATAGCATTTTGCTCTTCTGATATTGAAGCTAATGTATCCGAAGATAATGATAATTTATTTGAAGCTTCATATATTAATTTCATTGAATCCCTTAAATCACTTGCCATATTATCTAAAACCTTAGCCATTTGTGATATTTCATCTTTACCTTTCATGGTAAAATCAATGGTTAAATCTCCTTTACCAAATGCTTTTATCTTTTTCATTAATTCTTTAATTGGTTTTACAATATTTGCAATAATAGCCCATCCAAAAATTATAGAAATAATAATACCGAATCCTATTGAAGATAAAACAACAATTAATGCTTTTTGAGCTTTAGAAACTGCTTCATTACCTTTTTGAATTGCTTCAGTCTTATTATAATCAACTATTTTCTTTAATACACCTGCCATATCCTCAAAAAGTGGCAAATCTACATTTAAACTTTGATCAGCCATTTGATTCTTTAATTTCAACGATTCATCAGCAATTTGATTTATTGTTTCAAATGTATCAAAAATATTCTCTAAATATGGAATAAGAGAATTGTTATATACTCTCTGCATTAAAGAGATTTGTTTTTCATTTTTCTTTTTTATTACCAAATTAATTGTTTTAGCTGTTTTTAAAAAACCTTCATTATATTTTTTCATATCAACAAACATATCTGCCAGATAATCGTTTTCTGTTTGATAATTTTCAAGCCATTTACCAAAAGCACTTTTTCTAGGATTTAATTCTTCATTAAATGGTTCTTTTTCTAAAATTGCTTTTTCAATAATCCATGCTAATCTATATAATTCGCTTTCATATGTTTTTACATCCAATTTTAATGTTTTAGGATCAAGTATCTTCGTCTCATCCAATTTTTTAGATAATTCCATGAAACTTGCATGGGCACTTTCCCAGGCACTTAATTTATTTTTATATTCTTTCCAATATTTTGTTTCTTCGGCATTCAAATTAAAGTTTTCATATTCCTTAATCAGTTTATTAATGGAATTCCATGTTTCATCCATTTTTTGATATTCATTATTTCTTAATTGTTGATCGGTTAATCCAAGCAATGCCATTTCAGATTTTTCAATAGATGTTTGTAATTGATATAGCGATAACACTTTCTGAACTTTAGGTAAGTTCTCATTTGCAATATTTAAAACATAACTTTTTATATTATTTGTTGACAACAAACCCAAAGATCCTATAATAACAGCTATTAATACTATTACAGAAAATCCAAAAATAATTTTCGCTTTAATGCTCATTTTAACACCTCCGCTTTATTTGAAAGAATTATTCAAATATCAATCTATCAACAAATAAATCCATATAATTCTACAGTTTGATTATATACTTTTATGATTAAAATTCCAAAAAAGATTATAAAGAAATACTAACATCTGCATTTAAAAATCATCTCTTATTCTGTATATCCAAATAAATTCTCAAATCGTATACTTTAATAATTATTTTTACACTTTTAGGAATTTTATTTCTTTTAAAGAATGATAAATTGAAAGATTATTCCATGGAGGGATTTTATGAAAAACATATCCTATTTAATGATAATTTTATTATTATTCCTTTTCTCATCATGCTTGAAACCTGTTGAATCAAAATTTAAAATAAACGTTGAAATTTCTTTTTCTTCTCAAACTAAGACAATAATGAATAAGGATATTAATGAAGCAAAGGGTGAAGTGATATTAAGATTAGATTCACCACTTGCTAATATTGGTCAAGCTCACTTAAATATAGTAAGCACTACCAATAACAAAAATATTAGAACAATAGAATTAAAATCTATAAACGAAAATACATTTTCCGGAAATTTCGAATTAACAGAACCAGGAAAATATGAAATTGAGGGTGTTTTTTCCATTGGTGGAGAAAATTATACCAGTAAAAACAAATTATATATTAACGTCTATGATTATAAAAAAGAACTGGAACCAATTCTGAAATTCAAAAATACAGAAACAGGTAAAATATTAGAAAACAACATCTATGATCCTTATAAAAACTATTCTATTTTAGTTGATGTTGATTCGGATATTGTATATAATAGCGATTTCTCTTATAAAATCTATTTTGATAATAAATTGGTTGAAAATGGAAATATAAAAAATAAAACATTTGAATCAACTCCACTTTTTTTTCAGAAGAAAAAACATATTATCTCTGTAGAAATATACGATACTGCTAATAATGGTTTTGGCAGAACAACTGTAGAATTAAATCCTAAAAATATAGATACTTCATTCAATCTAATAACAGAATTGCATAAAGAATCTTATGACGGTCCTATTATAACTGATAATGCAACTTTATCTACAATAGATCCCATATATGTCATATTGAATGTAGATGAAAAATATAGTTTACCTGCATCTTATTTATTTAGTATTTCAAATAATGATAAAAAAATCGTTGAATCAACAACTGAAAAAAAAGAATTAAAATATGGTCCTATTTATTTAAACGATGGTGAAGTCAGTTTATTATTAAATGCCAGGAATATGGTAACAAATGATTCTACACAAAATAAAATTTTACTTCACGTGGAAAAGTTTGAAGAATTTTCTGCCAATGTTGATATTTATAAAAAAGATTATTTAGATAAAAATATTAAAATTGATAATTCTTCAATTATAACAAATAGAGATCCAGTATTTTTTAATGTTTCAGTAAAGAAAAAACGTAATTTTTCAGATGAATTAAAATATAGTTTTACATTAAAAAAAGACAACACCGATTATAAAAAATTAGATATTACTACAAATAGCACTATTTTAGAAACAGAAAAAATGTACTTAGACCCAGGAAATTATGAATTAACTGTTACTATAACAAAAGAAAATCCAGAATATACAAAAACCTATTATAAAACATTCAAAGTTTCAAAAGCTATAAATAATTTTGATTTAAAATATTCATTAAATCAGAAGAACTCTGACAATAGCACTACCCTTTATATACTACCAGAAAAAATTGAAGTTGATCCGGAATCTACTAGATTAAATGATTTCGATATAATATTCAACATAAATTCAAATTACTCTTATCCAGCAACATATGTATATTCCATTAATATAAATGACAATGAGTTATTCAAATCAAATCCTGTTCAAGTTAGAACTTTTACTTATAATCTTTCTGATGGGTTTCCATTAGGCCATAATTACATACAGCTCTCGACAAAAGATATTGATAACAATTACTCAGTAACAAAAAATTTTGAGGTTTTAGTAAAAGAAAATAATCCTCCTGAACTGTACAGGATATCAATAGAAGGAACTGACGTTTATTCAAAGGAAAGCACATACGATTTTTACGATTTAAATGTTAGCAAATCAATAGAAAATCCTCGGATTTTAATTGAATTTTCAGATGAATCGGAAATAGAAAAAAAAGATTATTTAAGTATCAATATAAAAATATTAGAAAATGGGACAAATAAAACTTTTAATATTCCATTATCCGCAAAACAAAAAAATAAATTTATTAAATATGACGGAATACTTAAAGATATTACGTTAGATTCTACGCAAACATGGGAAATACAGATTGATCCTTCTCAAATAGTTGATGAATTTGGAAACACATATGCAGATGAATTCGAAAATATTTATTATACAATTAATTTCAAAACCAAATAACATAAACATGGAGGTGTAGTTTATGAGAATTTATCACAACATGGAAGCATTAAATGCATGGAGAACCCTCTCAAATGTAAAGGGTAGTATGGGAAAAACATTAGAAAAACTTTCTTCTGGTTTAAGAATTAACAGAGCTGCTGACGATGCTGCTGGATTGGCAATATCTGAAAAAATGAGGAACCAGATAAAGGGACTTGATAAAGCCATCAAAAACGCTCAAGATGCTGTGTCTATGATCCAAACCGCCGAAGGCGCACTTGATGAAGTTCATTCTATTTTAAAACGTATGAGAGAATTAGCAGTTCAATCATCTACTGAAACAAATACTGATGCAGACAGAGACCAATTACAAAATGAATTTTCCGAATTAAGAGATGAAATTAACAGAATTGCTAAAACAACACAATTTAACACAAAAAATTTATTAGATGGTTCAATAAAAGGAACAAGAACTGCTGAAGCAAAAATTGTAGCACCTGGATCTGCTCATTTTGCTGTTGGTAGCTATTCTTCTAATATTACGGCAAGCGGAAATTTTATAATAGAAGTTGGACAATTCAATGGCGGAGCAACCTCACAATTAGATATTAAAATTTCAAGAATTGATTCTAACGGAGTTTCTCAAGTTACAATTACAAGTGTAACTTTATCAGGATCTCGAGTTACTGCTACATTAAGTGGTGGAACTGCTACAGTCGGTATTACATGGAGTTCTGATCAAATAGCAAAAATTAGTGATTACGGAGGAACTTTAGCATCAGGAACAAAAGTAGATGGTGGTTCTGTTGCTGTATATGGAATAGTTACTTCTAATGTCGATCCTATAAAATTCCATATTGGAGCAAATGAAGGGCAGGTCATTTCTCTTGGTTTTGAAAGTATGAAAGCTGATGATTTAGGTATTACTTCTGAAGTAAAAATAAATTCTCAAAGTAATGCAGAATTTGCTTTGAGTGCTTTAGATGCAGCTATTTATAAAGTTTCAGCTTTTAGGGCAAAATTAGGTGCTTCACAAAACAGGTTAGAACATACAATCAAAAACTTAGGTGTTGCTGAAGAAAATTTAACAGCTGCTGAAAGCCGTATCAGAGATGCTGACATGGCAAAAGAAATGGCAGAATATACCAAACAACAAATTTTGCTTCAAAGTGGTACCGCTATGCTATCTCAGGCAAATCAGTTACCTCAACAGGTTACACAACTTTTAAGATAAAAAAGCCGGTTTATAACCCGGCTTTTTTATTCTTCATTGTTTTTTAATATTTTTTCCACATTAATAATAAGAACTATATCTCCATTAAAAGAAAATATATTATCAACAAAATAAAAATCCTGCATTTCTTCTCCTACATTATTTAAAGACCCCTTATCCACAGGAATAATATCTATTATTTCTTTTGTAAAAAATCCATAATTCTTTTTATCATAAATAAAATTTATAATATACATATTTTTGTCATATTCCTGATATTCATCACTTAATAATTTTTTTAAATCAATTAAAGTAATTGGCTGATTATCCTTATTAATTACTCCTCCAATATAGTCTGGAGTATTTGGTAATTCTTTTTTTTCTAAAGTTGGTATAATTTCTTTTATGATCTCTGCCTTTAACCCATATAATACATTTTCTACTTTAAACACAACATAATAATCAATTTTATCCTTAAGTAAAATTATTTTTTTTAATTCTTTAAACGGATTCTTCTTCATCTAATTCACTTCCTGATTCCTCTTTTTTCTCTATTTCTTCTAATTTCTTAAATATTTCATCTAAATTTTTAGGCACCTTTTTTGACACAAATATCTTCTTTAACTCTTCATAATTCTTCTCAATTTCTTTAAAATTATCCACAATATTTTCCATAATTGTTTTATTTTTATTGGTAATTAACTTTAACAAATTAAGAGCATTTTTTAGCTGAGCAGAAGATATTGAGTATTCTTTAATAAAATTCTCTATATCTTTATAAGTAGAGGAAACTCTTCTTATTTCATATATATTGGTGTCTATTGCTTTAAATAATCCATCCAGTGTATTTTTGTATTCATTTAAATTTTCTATTATGTGAGATATATGTGAATGTGTTTTGGAATTATAATCTTTCAAAACATAAGACATATCCCTCATATCTGCAGCAATTACTGCAAAAGTCAGGGAACTTTTTTCTTTTGAGGCTTCTAATGCTGCATTTAATGATAATATTTCCGCCCTAAATGACAAATCACTAACCTTTTCAGAGATTTCCGTTATTTTTGAAATTAATTCAGAAAAATATGAAATTTTTGCTTTTGATTTCAATAAATTATGACGCAATTCTTCAAGCTCTTTATCATAAGAAGAAAGTTTGTTTTTAAAATTCTCAGAAATATTTTGAGAATCGTTTACAGATTGAGAAATTGCTTCAAATGTCTTGGACAATTTTTCAATAGTTTCATTTTCTTCATTTATACGTGAAATTTCTTCTTTAATTAAAGAATCAGTTTGATTGATATTTCCTTCTAATTTATAGATTTGATTAGAAAAAGAATTAAAATTTTCCTTTAAGTTCATTGCCATCAGTTGTAAATTATCTGAAAAATCAATAAACATAGGCTCTTTAATATTTATTTCTATATTATCAAAATTCATCTCATTAAGCTTTTTCATTTCATTTTTCATTATATTAATAGAGCTATAAAACCTTTTTCTTATAATCATATGATTAAAAAGAATCTCAAATAATACAAGCAACGCCAAAAATCCAAATCCAATAAGGTAATATCTGGTAAAATTAGGCATAATTAATTTTTTTTCAATATAAAACCCTATTTTCCAATTTATAGAATAAATTGGACTAACAAATAATAAATAATCTTTTTTATTTTTATTTGTTTCTAAATATCCATGTGAGTTTTTTAAATCACGAATTATATTATCTCTAAAATTCTTTGCAAATGTCCCCGAATTAATACTCCCATCATTATTAACACTAAAATAAGTACCAAGATTATCTATAAAAAATATGTTTCCTTCTTTTTTAAATTTAAAGGCATTGGAATCTAAAAAGAATTTCTTTAAATTCAAAGCTCCTCCAAAAATATATTTTTTACCTTTAATATAATGTTCAATTGCAATGATTATAGCAGCGTCACCTGAGATTTTAGAAGTAAAAATATCACTAATAGACCATTTCTTATTATTTGTAAATATTTCTTGAAAATATCTATATCGGGATATATTCGTAAAAATATTCGAACTTGAAATACTTTCACCATCAGAATTTGCTATAAAAAATTCTTCAAATTCCGGATATTCCTTTAATTGATTTTTTAAATATTGCAAAATTTCCCCAGTTTCTGTTGAATTATACGAAAAATTCTTTGGCATTATCTCTAATTTTCTTATTTCATTTTCAAAATAAAGAGATATATAATTCCCTTTTTCATTTAAATTATTCATTATGCTTTCCGAAATAGGCTCAAAGATATTTTTCCCAAATTCATTTTGAAAAAAATATACTGTAGTAATTATTGATATACTCAAAAGTATAATTGATACTAAATTCAACATTCCCTTCATAGATATTTTAGACATTTATATCTCCCCTATCCTAAAATTACATTATCTATTAATCGTGCCTTACCTACAAAAGCAGCAACTGCTACTAATACTTTATTTTTAATTATATTAACATTTTCTAGATTATATTCATCTACTATTTCTATATAATCCACTTTAACCAGAGGATTTTCATCAAATATTTTTCGCATTTCTGCTTTTATAATATTGGCATTCCTTTCACCACTTTCATATAATTCCTTAGCCTTTTTCAACGATTTACTTAATGCTAAAGCCTGTTTTCGTTCCTCAGATTTCAAATAAATATTCCTGGAACTCATCGCAAGGCCGTCTTCTTCTCTTACTATCGGCATTTCAACCATTTCAACATCCATATTTAAATCATCAACCATTTTTCTAAGAACTCTGAATTGCTGAGCATCTTTTTGACCAAAATAAGCTCTTGTAGGTCTTACTATATTAAACAATTTTGTAACTATAGTTGTTACCCCTTTAAAATGTCCTGGTCTTGATTTCCCACAAAGAACTTTTGTTAATTTGATCTCTTCTACATATGTTGAATGAGTTTTTGAATACATATCATTTACATCTGGATGAAAAATATAATCGACATTATATGGTTTTAATAATTCCATATCTCTATTCAAATCTCTTGGATATCTATCAAAATCTTCATTTGGACCAAATTGAGTTGGATTCACAAAAATACTTACAACAACTATATCATTATCTTTTCTTGCTTGTTCAACTAAAGATAAATGACCTTTATGTAAATATCCCATAGTTGGAACAAAACCTATGCTTTTTCCCTCTTTAATAATTTTATTTCTAATATCTTTCATTTTTGATATAGAAGTTATTAATTCCATTTAAATCCCTCCTGCCTATCATTATTATATTCCTTATTCTAACTGAATTTTACCACACATTAATGATTTTTCAAAGATAAACTATACTAAAAAATAGTTTTTATTAAAAACTTGAAATTTCAGTATGTATTAGTGTATAATTTTAAATGAATGTGATTATATAATTACAAATACAAAAATCAATTTCTATTAAAAGGGGGTAACAAAAAGTATGAGAAAAAGTTTTTCTAAGTTTTTTGTTGTAGCAATTGTAACATTATTATCTATTTTTTTAATTAGTTGTGGTGCTCAACAAGCGCAAGTAATGGAAAAAACTCCATCTGTTAGCGAAGTCACTCCAGAAACATCAGAAACACCTGTCCCTACAGACAGTAGTTCTAATTTAGTCACATTAACATTTAAAGTAACTTTACCAGCAAATACACCTACTGATGAAAATGTTTATATAGTAGGCTCTTTCAATGATTGGAACCCTGGTGATGAAAATTATATTTTATCAAGAGATGGAAATACTGGAACTGTTACATTAACTGTAGAAAAAGGAACCGAAATAGAATATAAATATACAAGAGGCGATTGGGGTACTGTAGAAAAAGACGAAAATGGTGGGGAAATTGCTAATAGGAAGGCCTTAGCTGATGAAAACAAAACTATTGAAGATGTTGTAGCAAGTTGGGCTGATATTCCAGCAGAAATAAAAACAAAAGCTCAACCTGGTGAAAAAGCTATAGTCACTTTTGTAGTAACGTTACCTTCAAATACACCACAATCCGATAATATCTTTATAGTTGGTAATTTCAACAATTGGGACCCCGGACAACTCGTCATGGAAAGAAACGGAAATAAAGCTACTTATAAATTAGAAACTGAAGTTGGAAAAAGATTAGAATATAAATATACAAGAGGAAATTGGGATACTGTAGAAAAAGACGAAAATGGTGAAGAAATCTCTAACAGAGTAGTAATAGTTGAAGATACTGAACAAACCCAAGAAGATACCGTAGCTTCATGGAGAGATATTCCACCTCAATCCTCAGCAGAAAATTCAGCACCTGCTCCAGAAGTTAAAAATATTACAGAAAATGCTGTAGAAAATTTTTTATCAAAAATTCCTAAAGGCGATGACAACAAAGAACCTTTGAAAGTGGCTATTGTTTGGCATCATCATCAACCTTCTTATAAAATACCTGGTAATCTAAATGCAGAAATGCCTTGGGTTAGAGCTCATGCTATAAATGATTATCCATATATGGCTGATTTAGTTGATAAATACTTAACCTCTGGAAGTGTTACATTCAATATAACTCCAGTATTATTAATTCAACTAATGGACTATGTAAACAACGGAGCAAAAGATAAATATTTAGAATTATCCTTAAAAGATAAATTAACCGATGAAGAAAAAGAATTTGTTAAATGGCATTTTTTTGATATAAATCCACAATTTGTTGATTCTCACCCAAGATATGCAGAATTAAGGGAAAAAAGAGATAAAAATGAAAAATTTACTGATCAAGATTGGTTAGATTTAAAAGTTTCATGGAATCTTTATTGGATTAATGCTGACTATATAAATAGTGATAAAAAATTAAAAGCTTTAGCTGAAAAAGGTAAAGATTTTACAAAAGAAGATTTAAAATATGTTATTTCTGTGCAATATAAACTAATGTCAGAAATTGTAGATAAATATAAAAAATTATGGGATGAAGGAAAAGTTGAATTAACAACAACTCCTTATTATCATCCAATATTGCCATTATTAGTAGATATGGGTTGGCCAGAAGATGCAAAAGCACAAATCACAAGAGGATTAGAATATTTTACATCAATATTTGGTAAAAAACCTGTAGGAATGTGGCCATCTGAACAAGCTGTAAGTACTCCTTTAGTTCCTATGTTTGCAGATAATGGTATAAAATGGATAATTACAGATAAACAAATTTTACAAAAAGCGGGAGTTAACACAGGAGATCCACATAAATTATATAAACCATATAAAGTCACAGTAAATGGAAAAAGTGTTATTGTATTTTTCAGAGATACTGATCTTTCTGATAGAATTGGATTTAAATATTCTATTATGACAAAAGAAAATGCTGTAAAAGATTTTCTTACTGCATTACATAATATACAAAAGTTAAATGATGAAGGAGATATGGTCGTTACAGTAGCTTTAGATGGAGAAAATGCATGGGAACATTATCCAAATAATGGTAATGATTTTAGAAAACTATTCTATCAAGCTCTTTCAAATGATCCATATGTTGAATTAGTTACTCCAAAAGAATATATAGAAAGTTATGAAGTTAAGGGAGAATTGAATCAATTACCTAAAGGTTCATGGGTTGGCGGAAGTTTAGACACATGGTATGGAGAAAAAGAAGAAAATGAAGCCTGGGAAAGACTATCTGAAGCAAGAAAGATTTTAATGGAAAACAAAAATAAATTAACAGATGAAGAATTTAAAAAAGCTTTAGATGTTTTATATGCCGCCGAAGGTAGTGATTGGTTCTGGTGGTATGGATCAGATCAAGATGCGGGACCAAATGAAGTATTATTCGATATGCAATTTAAAAAGCTTTTAATTCAATTATATAGAATAGCTAAAGTTCCTGAAAATAAAATTCCTGGGTATTTATTTATAGCAAATAAAAAACCTTCTTCAGCTTCAAAAGGAAATATTGGAAAAGTTGAAATAACATTAGATGGTGTTGTTGATGACAAAGAAATGGCAAAAAGTGCCTATTTTGCCGATGATGATTCAGGTGTTATGTATAAAGAAGGAGACTTGATTTCTGGTTTCTATGTGGGAAGAGATAACTCTAATATTTATGTTGCTGTAGAACTTAAAAAATCTATTGATGAATTATCAGGAAAGCCTTATAAATTAGAAATCTATACAGATATGCCAAATGCCAAAAAACTAAATACAAGAACTGCATACTCAAAAACAGGAGAAAATATTACAGATCTTGGTTTTGCTCTAGCAAAAAGATTTAGTTTCAATCTTCAAAAATATCCTAATTCTAAAGATTTATATTACTACAATGCCAGTGGAACAGAAAGGTGGATGATTGCAGGGAAAACTCCAGGATATATTGCAGCAAAAGGAAATATTGTTGAATTCAAAATTCCTTTTGATTTAATCAGCATTAAAAGTGGTGATGAACTCAATTTAGCTGTTGTTATGGCATATACTGAAAAAGGAAATTCCGGAGATGTTGACTTCGCTCCAAATACTGGACCAGTACATGTTATGATACCAAAAGAAATTGGTGGAAGATTAATAAAAACATTCGAAGATCCAATTGGTGATGAAGATGGACCTGGAGGATATACTTATCCTAAAGATGGAGCATTTAAGCCTTATAAAGGTTTATGGGATATAGAATGGGCTAAAGTATATGATAATGATGACTCCATAGTATTTAAATTTAAGTTTGGAGAAATGACAAATCCATGGGGTGCTCCTAAAGGATTCTCACATCAATTAATTAATATTTATTTAGATACAAAAGATGGCGGGTTAACTAAAACTTATAAAGATGGCGCTAGAGTTCAATTTGATCCAAAACATCCTTGGGACTACTTTATTAAGGTTGCTGGATGGCCAAGTTACGGTCAGTTATTAGCCACTTCTGATGAACAAGAACTACCCGAAGGTGTTCAAGTAGAAGCTGATCCAGGAGAAAAGATTATAACTGTTATTGTAATGAAAAAATTCTTAGATATTAAAAGCAACAAAATTTATGCATATTTCATGGTTGGATCTCAAGATGGATATGGAGCAGATCATTATAGAGCAGTTACACCAGAAAACACACAATGGACATTAGGCGGATATCCGGCAGATGCAGGAGATTACGGGCCATATGTTCTTGATATTATAGTTCCAGAAGGATATGATCAGCATAAAGTATTATCAAGTTATGATGCATCACAAGAAAAATACGCAACATTAGTTCCAGTAGAAATAGACTTTTAATAAAAACTAAAGCTCTGACTAATTTAGTCAGAGCTTTAGCTTTTAGATAAAGAAAAAACATTCAGAATAATATTCATTTATCCAATGAAAAAACATTGATGGTTTCTATTTTCAAACTACAATAAAACCAGCTGTATTTACAGCTGGTCAGACTGTTGACAAAGTATTTTCTAAAAAAATAATATGAGCGAATACTTGAAAATTCCCGAAAAAATATGAATGAAGGCGGATAAAATCACATGGATGTGATTTTAAGCGAAGCCAATCAGGATGTGCGTCTGAGCGACCGCCGGGAATGAATATTTTTGAGGATTTAGAATTTTCCGTATGAGTGAATATTATTTTTGAAAATACTTTGTATTTAATTTTGATTTTGTCTACAAACTGACCAGCTGTATTTACAGCTGGTTTTATATTCCTAAATTTTTGAAATAATTTAAATTAACTTTTTTGGGTATTATACCGGAACCTTTTCCCCTTTGAGGAACTTCATCTTCTGGAATATTTAACGTTTCAGCAATAACCTTTCTTACACGAGGCCCACAAAATTCTCCCTGACAAAAACCCATACCTGCTCTCGTTCTTCTCTTAATAGCATCTATAGATTTTATATGTATTCCTCTGTTTAAAGCATCTATAATCTCTTTTTTACTTACCATTTCACATCTACAAATTATTTGATTTGGGGAATCTATATTCAGCATTTTATTTACTTCTTTATATGATAAATCCTTTTTTATAATTATTGGTGGTCTATATGGATCAAAATCTGTTTTCTTTATCATTTTTAATCCAGAGCTTTTCAATATACCAAGAACCATTCTTGCTATAGCTGGAGATGAAGTTAATCCCGGCGATTCAATTCCTGCAACATTTATAAATCTTTCTTTTGATTCTTCAATTATAAAGTCTCCTGTTGATGGAGTAGGTCTTATGCCTGAAAAAGAGGTTAAAACCTTTCTTAAATCTATATTCGGAACAGATTTCCTTGCTGTTGATATTATATATTTTAATGTTTCAACATCTGTACTTAAATCTTCTTTTTTTGATACTTCATCAGCATTCGGACCTATCATTAAATTACCATGATAAGTTGGTGTAACCAGGATTCCTTTACCTTTTTTTGTTGGCGTTTGAAAAATTACTCTATTTATTATTTTCCCATATCCTTTATGAAAAATAATATATTGTCCTTTTCTGGGTTTTATATAAAAATTATCAATACCAACCATCTTGGAAATTTTATCACTAAAAACTCCTGCAGCATTAATTATATATTTTGTTTTATACTCACCCTTATTTGTAATAACTGTATAATAATCAATATTCTCAATAATATCTAAAACTTCATTTTCAAGTTTTAATTCAACACCATTTTTTACAGCATTTTCTGCCAAAGCAATTGTCATTTCATAAGGAGAGGTTATACCTACATCTTCTGCTAATAATGCAACTTTTACATCCTTATTTATATTAGGTTCTAACTCTAATATTTCATCTTTATATATTATTCTCATTTCATTTTTAAAAACACCGTTTTTTATACCATTTTCATATAATTTTTTTATATTCTCCTCATCTTTTTCGTCAAATCCTATGACCAAAGCACCAGTTTTTTTATATCCAAAATTTAATTCTTCATTTAATTTTTTATATAACCTATTTCCTTCAAAACATAGTTTACCTTTTAATGTTCCATGTTTTGCAGCATACCCACCATGAACAATACCGCTATTTGCTTTCGACGCGCCATTACTTACATCATCACTTTTTTCCAATTGCAAAATTTTTAAATTGTATTTTGATAACTCACGTGCTATAGCACATCCTACAACTCCTGCACCAATTATAGTAACATCATACATAATTCTTCCCCCTAATAAATTTTAAAAAATGAACCCTAGAAAGAAATACAGCATTATTGGAATTCAAAAATAAAACGAATGAAAACTAGAAATTTACATGATTTCCATAAAGAAAATTTATAAAAATAATGGGATGAACCATTGAAAATTCCCGAACTTTCGCTTCGCGAAATTTTAAATATTATAAACTAAAATAATTGCTTTATTTATAACCTATATTAATTATTATATTTTTTTAATATATAAACCTTTATCTATTTTTAATGCTATGCATTAATCTTTCGCTTCGCGAAAATATCAGTTTTTATAAATTAAAACATCTTTTAAATTATATTTTTTAATATAAATCTTTATCTTTTTTTAATGCGGTGCATTAAAAATATGTTTTTTTCAGTTTAGCAATCAAGCGTTTGAATGAGTTTTATTTTGATTCAACTTTAATTATTTACAAATCTCCAAAACCCTTACAAGTTTTGCAGGATCAAGCCTAAAAGGAGATCCCTTTCCCTGAAAAAAATGATGTTTCTCAATTAAATGTAGAGATAAATCACTAAATATAATACTTTCATTATTTTTAAGATTTACTACTTTTGTCACAACTTTTCTGAATATTCCATCTTCAAATGGGCATGGTAAATGTCCTCTTGCTTCTCCAACCTGAACTTCCCATTTTCCATCAACGGTTATTGGTTCTCCCAATCCTTTTTCTCCTTTTTCTTTTAAATATTTTAACTTTTCAATTATTGTCTCAACATCACAATTTAGACTTGATAACAACTCTTCATCTTCTATAATAATATCTATTAAATTTCTATCATCGTCTCCCAAAAAACCATCAGCTGTTATAATACCCGGCTGCATATTTGCCTGAGCTTTTTGAAATTCAGGAGTCATTTTCATATTTCTCCCCCCTTAAGCGAACTTATCATAATAAATCTTATCCTCTGAAATACCATTTTTTGTCATAACATTAACACATGCATTTATCATCCCAGGACTTCCACACAAATATCCTTCTTTAGGTGTATTCTGATCCATTTTTTCCTTAATATATTTATCTAATACATCGGTGATAAAACCTGTTTCCCCTTCCCAATTATCTTCAGGTAAAGGTTCAGAAAGTGCAGGAACAAAATGGAAATTAGGCCATTTTTTTTCTAATTCTCTAAACATTTCTACATAATATAAATCTCTCAAAGATCTTGCTCCAAAGAAATACCAAACATTTCTATTTGTTATTCCTTTTTCATACATATCTAAAATTATTGATTTTAAAGGAGCCATTCCCGATCCGCCTGCAACACCTATTACATCTGCATCTGTATCCCTTAAATAAAACTCTCCAAATGGTCCTATAACTTCCATTGTATCTCCTTCTTTTAAATAATTATGAACATATGTTGTTGCAATCCCACCGGGGACAAGCCTTATTAACAATTCAAATGAATTTTTTTCTGACGGTAATGATGATATAGAATACGCTCTTTGTGTGGGTTCTTTTATCTTTTCATAAGGTGGAACCACTATTTGCATATATTGCCCTGCTTTAAAGTTTACTTCTGATGGTTCTAATAATTTAAAACGAACTTCTTTAATATCATGAGTTACATCTGTAATCTTTTCTATTCTTGTCTTATATTTCTTTACATTAAACAATTCTTCTGGAAGCCATATTTCAATATCTTTTTTTACTTTAACCTGACAGGATAATCTAATATTTTCTTTTATCTCTTCTGGTGTGAGCATTGGGGTTTCGGTAGGCAAATGTGGGCCAACATCTGATAAAACCTTTACTTTGCATGCACCACAACTTCCTCTACCTCCACAAGCAGATGGTACAAAAATACCAGTTTCTGATAAAGTGGTTAGAAGAGATGCTCCACCCTTCACCGTTATTTCTTTTTCCCCATTAATATTAACTTTAACTTCTCCATAATTGTTTACTATTCCATCAACTATAGCAATTATAGCTGCTAAAACTCCACTAATAATTGAAACTACTAAAGGTGCTAATATAATAGGACTCATCATATCACCTCACTGTACATTAAGCATTCCTGAGAATCCTATGAATGCCATGGCCATTATACCTATAATAATCAACGTCAACCCTGGGCCTTTTAAAGCAGCAGGAACATTAGGACTTTTATCAACTCTTTTTCTAATAGCTGCTAACGCCATAATTGCTAACCACCAGCCAAGACCAGAACCTAATCCATAGAATATAGACTGGATAAATGTATAATATCTCAATTGCATAAATAATGAAACACCTAAAATTGCACAATTAACAGTAATTAATGGTAAAAAAATACCTAAGCTCATATATAAATTTGGTGATAACCTATCAATAAGCATTTCCAATATTTGTACAACTGCAGCAATAACAATTATAAAAATAATATATCTTAAATATTCTAATCCTAATGGAACTATAATTTTATTATATACAATCCAATTTAAAGCTGTAGTTATTGTCATTACCATTGTAACTGCCATTCCTAAACCATTTGATGAAGTTATGTCTTTAGATATTGAAATAAATGAACACATTCCAAGAAAATTAGCAAGTAATATATTACTTGTAAAAATTGATGCAAAAAATAATATAAAAGGATTTATATTTGGAGCCATTATTTAGCCTCCTTTCTTAACATTATACCTTTTGCAACCCATATAAAAATTGCAAGCATAAAAAATGCACTTGGTGCCATTAACATGATTGTCCAGGACATAAATCCTTCAGGTAAAACTCTATAACCAAACAATGTTCCAAAGCCAAGTAATTCTCTAAAAAATGCTACAACCATTAGAACTACTAAATATCCAAGACCAGATGTAAAGCCATCCCAAAAAGATATAATTGGTCCATTTGATTGCGCAAAACCTTCTGCTCTTCCCATAATAATACAATTGGTTATTATTAATCCAACATATGGTCCCAACGCTTTACTTATTCCTGGCAAATATGCCCTTAAAATAATATCCACAATAATAACATAGAAAGCTATAATTAATGTTTGTACTATCATTCTTACTTTTCTTGGAATTAGTCCTTTTATTATTGAAACGGTCAAACTTGAAAATGCTGTAACCAAACTTACTGCAATAGTCATAATAAATGTGTTTGTTAAATTATTAGTAACTGCTAATGCTGAACATATTCCCAAAATTTGAACAAAAACTGGATTATTGTACCATACATTTTCTTTTAACACTTTATTGTATTCACTCATCTCAATTCACCCCCTAAGAGGTTTTTTAAAATAGACAAATACTTATTTAACATGGCTGCTACTGCTTCAGATGTTCTTGTAGCACCTGTAATTGCTTCAAATTCGCCATTTTCATGGTTAAAATCTCCTTTACCAGTTCCTCCTATAATCATTTTTATTTTTCCATCTTTAATCCTTTCAAATCTAAATTGTCCTTTAAACCATGCTTCTTCAATTCTTCCTCCCAAACCCGGAGTTTCGCTTTGGGAAATGAAATCTATCCCTATAATTCTAGTTAAGTCCTTATTAACTGCAAGTACTCCTCTAATAGTACTCCATAATCCATTACCAACAAAAACAACGGCGTATACATCCTCTCCATTCACATTTGATTTATAAACATCTATATCTTTAATTTTTTCAACTTTAACTTTTTCATCAAATAATTTATAAGCTTCTTTATCAGTTTTAAATTCTATTCCCATAGCAGAGAGTATAGCCTTTCTTTGGAATAATTCTTCATTTATTTTAACCTTTTCTTTAGTCAACTCATTTGCTAATGCCAATATAAAAACAAAAACAAATGAAATAACAAAAGTAAATATAACTACATATAATTTACTTTCCTTTTTCATTTTTTCACCTTCTTTTTAAGAAGCTCATCCATTAAAGGTGCAAAAGTATTGCCCAATAAAACCGCAAAACTTGTTCCTTCAGGAAATAATGAAAATGTTCTAATCAATATAGTTATAACTCCAATCAAAATTCCATAGTACCAATGAGCTTTTTGATTTTTAGGACCACTAATTGGGTCAGTTGCCATAAACACTGTAACAAATAGCAAACTACCAGACATTAAAAATTGAAGTGGATAATTAATAAAACCTGCAAAATAAAAAATATAAATCATTGTAGTTGCACTTAAAAATGTTGATAAAATTATTTTCCAGCTCGCAGTTTTGGTATAAATTAAATAAATTGCAGCTATGATTATTAGAAATATAAAACTTTCACCCATTGAGCCAGCTCTAAATCCAAAAAACATTTTTAATAGATTAAAAGACGCTTCTCCACTTCTCATAATTTTTAAAGGTGTTGCCGTAGTAATGGCATTTATCCCAAAATTACCCGGTTCCATCCAGCCATATGTCATAATATTTGGAAAGGTTATATAAATAAATAATCTTCCAACTATAGCAGGGTTAAAAGGATTTCTCCCAAAACCACCAAAAACTTCTTTTCCAAACAATACTCCAAAAATGATACCTATCAAAGCTATCCACCATGGCGTTAAAGGAGGCAAAGATAGAACAAAAAGCATAGAAGTTACAAGGACGGCTTCTGATACATTTTTTTTAACTCTTTTTTCCATTATATATTCAGTTATTATGCCTCCTCCAAAAACAACAACACTTAATAATAAAAGTCTAACTCCATAAAAGTATAAAGCAAACAAGTATATAGGAGTTAGTGCATACAACACCCGCCTCATCATAGGCTGTTTAAGAAAAAAACTTTTTTTCACTAAACCACCCCCTAATTTTATTTTTCAGATAAATTATATCAAATTTTTATATTAATTACAAATTTAAAATTTATATCATTAAATTACCTTTTAACAATTAAATTATACCACTTAATTTACCAAAAATTGTTATATATGAAAAGTAATATTAATAATTCTAATTATCAATTAATAGTAAAGAATGCTATAAAATTTAGTAAAAAATATATTTAGTATAATTAAATATTTTTATATATAATATTTTTATAATTTTTTTAGTTGTTCAAATACATTTGAACCTAATAAATATTTTTTCGTCATAAATAACGGAAGTCAATGAAAAAGAAAAAATTATAAAAAGGAGGGGATATCATGAGTGAAATCAAAAGATATGAAAAAGGAAACTTTTTTGAACCATTTGAAACTTTAAAAAGAGAAATTGAAAGACTATTCGATGATTTCGGAACTCTTGATATCTTCGAAAATTCCAGAGGATATACCATGCCCAACTTGGATATATACGAAACAGATAAAGATATAGTTATTGAAGCCGATGTGCCAGGATATGATAAAAAAGATATTAATATTAGATTAGATGATGACATTTTAACAATATCTGCTGAAAAGAAAGACGATAAAGAAGAAAAAGGAAGAAATTATATCAAAAGGGAAAGATATTTTGGAAAATTCGAGAGATCTATTAGATTACCCGATTACATTGATATTGAAAAAATCAAAGCAAAATTCAAAGATGGTGTTTTAAAAATAGAAATACCAAAATTACCTGAAAAAGCTAAAAAATCAAAACAAATCAATATTGACTAAAAGCTCCAGGCGTTTTTCCTGGAGCTTTTAGTTTGTAGACAAAGTACAAAATAAAATATGAAAAAATAATATGAGCGAATCCTTGAAAATTCCCGAAAAAATGTGAATGAAGCCTGACAATTTTGCATGGATGCAAAATTGAGTGAAACCGAGCACGGATGTGAGTTTGAACGACAGGCGGGAATGAGCATTTTTGAGGAATAAGAATTTTCACTGGATGAGCAAATATTATTTTGATTATTTTATTTTGTCAACAGTCTGCAACAATAAATAATTTTGTTTTTTTGTCATAATTGTGATATAATTTTGTAAAGAAATATTTTCAAGGATGTGATTTTTATGTATAAAAAAATTATCTTTTTAATTGTTTTTTTCACTTTTATATTTAGTGTTATTAACGCTCGTACCTTAAAAGAAATCTTAGATTCAGGATATTTAATTATTGGAATAAGAAATATTCCAAGTGATGTTGTTTATCAACCAGATATCCCAAATAAACCAGGATTTTGTTATGAATTAGCTAAAAGCTTTGCTGATTATTTAAATGTCGATATGAAAATAAAAATTGTAAATTATTTTAGTGATTATTGGACAAAAAATGGCAAAAATATGCTAAAAAATAATTTATCTGGTATTCCAGACATTTATAATAGCATTGATATTGTCGCTGATATTATTACTGTAACCGACCAAAGAAAAAAACTCGTTAAAATGATTCCTTTTATAGAAAATGCCGAATTATTTTTTACAAGAAAAAGCGAAAATATAAGTTCATATAATGATTTCAAAGGAAAAAAAATAATAACTGCCGAAACTTATAATTTTTACACAACACTTATAAACGAATTGAATAAAAGGAAACTTCATTATATAATAAACAAAATCAGCATTGATAATGATAAAATTATATTTTTAGAACCTTATAAAAAACCCTCAAAAAACGATGTAGAAATTTTATTAATTCCAGAGGGAATTAAATTTAATAGATATGCTTTTTACTATCAAGTAATATTAAAAAATGCTGATATAAGCATATTAGATTCATTTTCATTTTTTTCTAAAATATTTAACACCTATACTTTTAAAGAGAATCTAAAACCTCTTTTTATTGCTAATAATATTGGTTATTTAGCTTTTTGTACATCACCAAAAACTTTGGAATTAAATGCTGTACTTGGAAATTTTATGTCTTTATTCAAAGAAACAGAAAAATTTAATCTCCTTTTTAAAAAATATATAGGAATAAATTATTATGATTATCTTGATATTTTAAAAAGGACACGATAATATGAAGATTAAAAACAGAATCTTCAAATACATGTTTCTTATAAATTTTATTATTTTAATAATTGCTATCACTATTTCTTTCTCTCTCCGAATTAATCAATTAATCAAATATGAATCAGAAAAGCTATTTTTATTGAATACAATTTTCAAAAGTCATTTGGAAAATCTTTTTTCAAATATACAAAAAACGATGGACGATTTAAATTCAAGTAATGATATTGTATTTATTTTCGATAAAAATTCTCTTATAAAAGATTTTGCAGAAAAAGCCTTAAAAATGGAATTCGAAAATATATTAACTAAAAATAAATATATCAAAGAAATTTTAATTATAAATGAAAACCAACAAATAATTCTAAAATCCGGAAATAATTTATATATACCTTCTATAAACAAAAAATTTTTGTATTATTTTAAAAACAACTGTTATCTTATATTAAAAAGTAGAATTGATTTCAAAGCTGAAAAAAATCTAATTTTTATTTTAAATCTTAATGATATTTTTTATGATTTTTTATCTAACTTAAAATTTGAAAATGCATATAAATTATTAATATCCCAGGATAAGAATTTTTATTTACTTCAAAACCATTCCACAAAAATAATTTCCAGCAATTATCAAAATAAATGTTGTTTCAAATCTATAACTTTTAGCATTAACAATAATATAAATTTAAGCATTTTAGAAGATAAACACATTGTTTTCAAAAATATATATAAGTCTTTAATTTTCTTTATTTTAATATTACTTTTCATTCCATTGTTTACATGGCCAATTGCCCGATATATATCATCAAAAATATCAAATCCATTAATATATATTACTAAAATTATCGGTAATTTTAATTTTAAAAAATTTCAACCAGTAAAAATAAAAAAAGATTTTGATGATGAAATTAAATTACTTGCAACAAAATTTAATTTTATGGGAAGCGAATTAACAAAATACATTAATAATATGGAAAAACTTGTTGCTGAAAGAACAAAAAAAATAGAAGAGCAAAAAAAAGAATTAGAACAATTAAATAAACGTCTTAAAAATATTTCAATAACTGATGCTTTAACTTCTTTATATAATAGAAGATTTTTTAATGAGAGCTTTATTAGCGATTATAAATTCGCATATAGAGAAAAATTATACATTAATTTTGCAATTATAGATATAGACCATTTTAAAAAAATTAATGATAATTACGGACATCTCGCTGGAGATTATTGCTTAAAAGAGTTTGGTAAAATTTTAAAAAAACATTTTCATAGGGACAATGATAAAATTTTTAGATATGGTGGAGAAGAATTTGTGATATATTACCTATCAAAATCGTCAACACCTTTCAAAACTATGCTCGAATCTATACGTAAAGACATTGAAAAAAACGAATTTAAATTTGAAGATAAATTTATAAAATTTACAATAAGTATTGGAGCTATTTCAAAAATTCCTGAAACTAATGATTATAAAAATTTTTTAGAAATAGCTGACAACAATTTATATCAGGCTAAAAATCTTGGAAGAAACAAAATTATTATTTCCTATTAAAAAAAGCCCCCAATATTTGGGAGCTTTTTTATTAACCTCTAATTCCTAATTTTGAAATTAATTCTTTATAAACTTCTGGTCTTTCTTTTTTCAAGTATTTTAACATTTTCCTTCTCTTACCAACCATTTTCATTAATCCTCTTCTTGAGTGAAAATCTTTTGAATGAACTTTTAAGTGTTCAGTTAAGTGTCTAATTCTTGCTGTTAATAATGCAATTTGAACTTCAACTGAACCTGTGTCTTTTTCGTTGATCTTAAATTCTTCAATAACTTTGTTTTTAATTTCTGGATCCAATCCTCTTGACATTCTTCTCTACCTCCATATTCATATTCCTTTAGCCAAGATAAGGTCTTCGCCATTATCTGAGCTAAGGTATTGATATTATAATACATAATTGTTAACGTTCTACTGAGATTATTTAAACTATATATTATAACACATTAATTCTCGACAACTTCTTCTCCATCAAAATCCTCTTTTAATGCATATTTTAAAGATATAATTGCCACTTCTAACTGTTTTTCATCTGGCTCTGACGTTGTTATCTTTTGTAATGCTAAACCAGGCCAGGCTAAAATTTTCCCAAACCATGTATCTATTATTTTTGCAGTAAATCTCTGAAATTCATATGCAAACCCTGCTACTAATGGTAGAAGAATAATTCTTGTAACAACTTTTTCCCATAATGTCGTATACCCTAAAGCTCCTGTTATAGAAAATACTATAATAGAAGCAAATACTGTTATAATCAAAAAACTGGTCCCACATCTTGGATGCAAAGTTGTATATTTTTTAGCATTATGAACAGCTAATTCTTTTCCATCTTCATAATTATAAACAGTTTTGTGCTCTGCACCATGATATTCAAAAACGCGTTTTATATCTTTAAACAATGAAATAACCCATATATATAATATTACAAAAAATGCTCTTACCACACCTTCAATTAATGAAAACCAAAATTCATTTTGTATATTAAATAACTTCGTTAAAAACATTGGTCCCAAGCCAAAACCACCAATTGCAAATAATACCGCTAATAAAATTGAAACTATCATATCCTTTTTCGTAATTTCTTCTTCACCAGAAACATTGGCAGAATACGAAAGTGCTTCCATTCCTATAACCATTGCTTTTAATAAAACAAAAAAACCTCTTATAAAAGGAATTTTTTCCAACCATCCATATGATCCTTCTTTTAATCTTTTAACCTGTATTTTTCCATCATTTCTTCTCACAGCTACAACTGTGTTAATTCCTTTCATCATGACGCCTTCTATTACAGCCTGACCACCTACATATTTAGGCATTTCGTGTTTTTTCATTATTTATCCTCCTCAAAATTTCCTCTGCAACATTACTTTCAGTTATAACAAAATAAAAAGTTAAAGCTTCTTTGTCAACGGTTTTTTCTTTTTTCAAAACCATTGAAGCTTTTCTTCTTATCTTCAATCTATTTTCTTTATTTAACTTAGATATTTCTTCAACTATAGAAAAAAGCCGCGCGTCCTTTATACACGCGGTAACTATTTCATTGATGATTTTATCATCTATCACTTAGAAAATTCTCCTTGTTTAGGCTTCTGCTTCTTCTTCAGTTATTTCAGCAAATACCCTAAATTTAATTCCTGTTCTCTTTTCTTCTCCTACTGTTACTTCAACAAATCCAGGAACTACAAAAAGTTTTTTACCACGAGTTTCAACGAATCTTCTTGCAATAGCAATAGCTTTTACCGCCTGGTTCACTGCCCCCGCCCCTATTGCTTGTATCTCCACTTCATCTGTTTTGCTTAAAACACCTGCTATAGCTCCAGCTACTTTGTTTGGTGATGAAGAATGTCCAACTTTCAAAACTTCCATGGATAGTTCAACCCCCTTTATATCGTTTTCTAAGTTTAATTTTACCATAAATCTCTTATTTTTTCAAATAATTCCAAAAATTTTATTTTTCACTATCATTAATTAATAAAAAGCCGCTTTTAGCGGCTTTTTATTAAAATTCTATTATTCTTCTCCAAACTGCAGTTATTGAATTTAAAATTTCTCTTGGACTTATCAAATCTCCATCCACTTTATTTACTAATTCAAGATGTTTTCCAAATTTATTAATTCTTGAAATTTCCAATGCCATTTGTCCTAAATTCATTTCTGCTATTATTACTGCTTGAGATTTCTTTAAAATATTTTTCATTTTAGAAACAGGAAATGGCCATATTGAAATTGGTTTAAATAATCCAACAGGAATTCTATCTTCCCTTGCCATTTTTACTGCTTTCATTGCACTTCTAGCTACAGTTCCATATGCAACAACTATTATTTCCGCATCATCAGTCATATATTCATCATATATTGCAATTTCTTCAGCATATAATCTAATTTTAGAATCAAGATGTTTTATTACTTTATCTGCAACTTGAGTTGACCCCACAGGGAACCCTGTTTCATCATGAACCAATCCTGAAACATGAAATCTTGCTTTTCCCATTTCAATTAACGGATTGACTGGATAATTTTCATCCTGAAAGCCAAATGGATGGAACAAATCCTCCTCTTCAATTGCTGCTTCTGTCAACCTTTCTATTATTTCTGGATTTTCATCTTCATCACTTAAGTAAAAACTTTCTCTCATATGCCCTAATGTTTCATCCATAATTAAAACAACTGGAGTTCTATATGTTTCAGCATAATTAAATGCTTTTATTGTATATTTATAAGCTTCTTCAACTGTAGATGGATATAATGCAATAATCTGTTGGTCACCGTGTCTTCCCCATCTTATTTGCATTAAATCACCTTGAGAAGGTTTAGTTGGCAATCCTGTACTTGGACCTCCCCTCATTACATCTACAAAAACACACGGAGTTTCAGTCATAGTAGCATATCCAAGAGCTTCTTGCATCAAACTAAAACCCGGACCACTTGTTGCTGTCATAGATTTAACTCCAGCTAATGAAGCTCCAATTATAGCAGCAGCACTTGCTATTTCATCCTCCATTTGTATAAACTTTCCACCAACTTTTGGTAATTCTCTTGCCATAACTTCAGCAACTTCTGTTGAAGGTGTTATTGGATATCCTGCAAAAAATCTACATCCTGCTTTTATTGCAGCTAAAGCAACAGCTTCATTTCCCTGCATAAATACTATTCTACCCATTATTTTCAACCACCTTTTCTACCTCTTCAACGTTTATCGCAATGTCAGGACATAACCTTTCACACATTAAACAACCTATACACTTAGAAGAATCTGTAACTATTGGTTTTCCTAACTCTGCTTCACCCAATGCTTTTGTAGGACAAACGTTGTAACATATACCACAATTCTTACAAAAAGAATAATTAATTTCTATACGATAACTTTTTTTAGCCATATATCTTCCACCTCGTTATGAAAGTATTGATAAAAATACACCTGCTGCTACCGCAGAACCTATAACTCCTGCAACATTTGGACCCATTGCATGCATTAAAATAAAATTACTTGGATCTTCTGATTGGGCTACTGTTTGTGCAACCCTTGCAGAATCTGGAACAGCAGATACTCCTGCTGCACCTATTAGTGGATTTATTTTATCTTTAGAAAATAAATTCATTAATTTAGCAAATAAAATACCAGAAGTCATAGCGATTATAAAGGCTACAGCACCTAAGGCAAATATCTTTAAACTTTGTGGTTTCAAGAATATATCTGCTCTAGCAGTACTACCAACTGAAAGCATTAATAATATTGTCACCGAATCCAAAATAAACCTTGAAGCTGCTTCTGCAAGTCTTTTAGTAACTCCAGATTCTTTTAATAAATTACCAAGCATCAATAATCCAACCAGTGAAATAGCTTTAGGAACTAATAAAGCAACTACAATAGTTGTAGCAATAGGAAATATTATCTTCTCTTTTTTACTTACATGTCTCATTCTTTTCATTCTTATTTTTCTTTCTTCTTTCGAAGTCAAGAGCCTTGATACTGGTGGCTGTAAAATCGGTATAAGAGCTATATATGAATATGCTGCTATTGCAATAATCGCCAATAATTGCGGAGAAAATTTTGAAGCCAAATAAATGGATGTAGGACCATCCGCACCACCAATAATCGCAATAGAAGCTGCACTATGTATATCAAATCCCATTAAATTTGCCACAATAAATGTTCCAAAAATCCCAACCTGTGCTGCTGCACCTAAAAAAATCAGTCTTGGATCAGCTATTAAATATGAAAAATCTGTTATCGCACCAATACCTAAAAAGATCAATGGTGGATAAACACCTAAAAACATTCCTCTTTGAATGTACCACAATAATCCACCCACCTGATTTGCTGTTGGAGGATTCAATAAACCCGTTACTTCTGGAGGAATATTAGCTAAAATAATTCCAAATCCAATAGGGATTAAAAGCAAGGGTTCTGCGTGCTTAACTATTGCCACATAAATCAAAAGAGATCCTATAACAATCATAAGAAGGTTTTGCCATGTAAAATATGCGAAACCACTATTAGCAAAAAAAGCTAAGAAATTTGAAAAATCCATTTTTTATCCTCCTTGCAAGTTTTTTCAAAGTAATTATAAAACTTTATTGAAAATAATTCAAGCAACATATTGGCTAATTATATTAAAATAAAGTAAAAAAAGTAAGGCCTTAACGCCTTACTTTATATCTAATCGCTCTTAGTCAATGATTTTTAAATTTAAAGAAAAAATAACAATCCATCTTCTTTCACTTCAAATTCTAAACCTTTTGGTATAACGTATGTTTTAAAATCTTTTAACGATACATATATACCGAACCCTTTTATTTTTTCATTAGAAACCCTTTTTATATTAAAATATTGAGTTTTGAATTCTTTAGGTGAATTCACTATAACAAATGGGCAATCTTTTAAAACTTTTTTACCTTTTTCTATATGAATTTCTCTTGGCCTTCCCCAATCATATAATCTATATGTTAAATTCGATGTTTGTTGTATTTCTAATAACATTGAATTCGGTCCTAATGTATGCACAACTCCTGCTGGTATAAATAATAAATCATCTTTTTTTAAAGTTATTGGTTTAAATATTTTATCCCAATTTTGTTTTTCAATTGATTTTATATTTTCTTCAACATCATTAGAAATAAATATTTCGTTTGATTCATTTAGAAAATACCATGCTTCTGTTTTACCCCAGGGTTCATTTTCCAATTCTTTTGCAAATTTATCATCTGGATGTACCTGAATAGAAAGCCATTGAGTTGTTGATATTAATTTTAATAATAATGGCATTCTTGGAAAGTCTTTCCCCATTAATTCTTTTATCATATCTGAGGGATTCCCGTATTTCTTTCCGCTATTTATACCTATAAGTTCTGTCTCATAATTTTCAACGCCTGAAAATAACCATACTTCTCCTATTTTATTCATATTTTCTTTTTCAAATAGTTTATTCAGTTTCTCATCTCCCCAAACTTTTTCAACAAAAATAGGGGATGATTCTAATATTTCATCAATCACTTTTTTCACCTCATTTCAAATAGTGTTTTTTCATATTTTTATTTTCAGGTAATTCCATTAATTCTCTTAAAACATTTTTCACCTGTTCATATGAAGTTGTTCTTCTATCCCTTATCAAAAATTCCTCAAGAAGTTTTATATCCCCAGTTAAAAAGGCTTCTAATGCCATTTCCATTCTTATCATTCTTGGATATAAATAATATTTAATAATTCTTTTATTTAATTTTGGATATATTTCTTCTGGATGTATTCCATTTTTATCTACCATTACAGGAACTTCAACCGCAACATCGCCAGGAATTTCATTAATTATACCGGAATTCATTATATTCAATACCAATTTTGTTTTTTTGTCATTCACTATTGCGTTTATAAATGGAATATGTTGTTCTCCACTTAATTGAGCTGGATTTAATATTTTTCTCATTTCTTCTTCAAAATGCCCTTCTAATCTGTTACCAACCAATGCCAACTCAAATATTTCAGATAATTTCTTATTCTTATTCTCCAATACAAGTTTTGCAAAATCTTTAATAATTTTTGTAACTTCTAAAAGCATGTTTTGATACCATTTCCATCCTATCTCAGAATCTGCACCTCCCCATGGTTCTCCATACCACTTTTTCTTTTCTTCCAGATTATAATGATATTTCCATGAACTATTTCTAACAGTATCTCCAATAGGAAACATTCCATAAAACTTATACATATCTATAGCAGCTGGACTTAATTGATCATTAAATGGATCCCTTGGTTTAAATTCTTTATTCTCATTTTCCTTTATCCATCGATCAATTAAAGGATATGCATCTTCTCCATTATATTCAAATCTGTTTAACCATATTGCATGATTAAAACCAGCTACCTGCCAATTTACATTTTCATTTTTTAATCCAAGTTTTTCAAAAATATCCATAGCTCCATAATGTCCATGACAAACACCTATCATTTTAATTGGAACTTCTCTTGAAATTAATGTTGTAATCTCAAAAACAGGGTTTGCACCTTGAATCAACCATGCATTTGGTGATAATTTTTCTATTAATTTTGCAACGTTAAATGCAAAATTAAGTTGATTGAAATTTGATATAGTATAATAATCAGAAACCATATTGAATTCTTGCGCATCTATTCCTCTATAATACCCATATTTTTCACCTATTGCTCTTGCTTTTTCAAGATAATTATGTCCACCAACCATTGCTGTATTAATAACAAAATCTGAATCTTTTATTGTTTCTTCTAAATCGGTTGTTTTTTCAAACTTTATATCAGAACCAAATTCATCTACAATCTTACTTGCTAACAAATGAACGGCATTTAGCCTTTCTTCATCTATATCCATTAAACTAATAACACTACCAGCTAATTCTGGCGTTTTACATATATCCGCTACCAGTCTCATAGAAAAAACTGCACTACCTGCTCCTATAATACCTATTTTCACACCCATTTTCATGCCCCCTTAAAATTTATTCAATATATTAAGCAATTTTCTTCTATCTGAACCTTTTTCATAATACCAATATGCCAGAGATACTGGCATTTTTTTTAATGAAAACTTTTCTGTAAAACTTCTTAAAAATTCAGGTAATTCTATTCTAATATTCCACTTTATATCATACCTTGAATAATTTCTAATAAACTCATCCATTATTTGCCTTTCTTTTTTATTCAATTCAAAATATTTAGTTAAAAATTCCTCATATTTTGATCTTTTCATTTTTTCAAAAAAATGATTTACCAGATTTTTCCTTGAATTTAAAAATTCATTCCCTTTAACCATTTCTATTATAAACCATTTTATATAAAAATCATCGTAGAATTCTAAATTTTTTAGTTGTATTAAATTCATTTTAGGTTTATAAACACAGGCAATATATGAATTAACAAATATTTTTTTTCTTTCTTCAAAACTCATTTTTTCTAATTTTTCTATACTTTCTCTAAAAGATTTTTCCATATATATTTTTCCATATTCATTAATAATAGCTTCTGGCGAATTAATATCGGGAACTATATTTAATCCTAAAATTATTTTCTTTAATGTATCTCCTTTAATTTCTTTAACTTTTCCGTTTAAAATTGCCGAAAGACTTTTACGAGAAATATTAACCTTTTTGGATGTTTCAGATAGATTGGTAATATAGTTTTTTAAATAATCTCTCAATTCTTCTGTATTTTCATATGTGGATTTTTCACTCATAATAAACTTTCTTAAAATATTAAACATTGATTTGTAATTTTCTTTAGAATTCCTTTTTCCCTTTTCTGGTAATTTTTCCCAATAATGATTAACAATAGGTGCATATGAATATAAACTTTCTATATTCTCTTTATTAATCTCAAAAAATGTGTCAAATAAACCAAAATGATTTTCGTTATTTTCAAAATAATATCCCATATAATACATTAATTTCTTTGACAGTTTTCTTGACTTTTCCAAATCAAAATCTTTTAAATACCATGACCAATCATTCAAAGAATTTATCAATCCTATTCTATGTGGAATTGTTTTTGATAATTCATATGATTTTTTAAAATATTCCCATGCTTTTTTATAATCTTTTTCTTTTATTTTTTTTCTTGCTTTACCTAAAGTAATAAACACTTCAGTAGATGGATCTAATTCATATTCTTTACTCCATATTCTGGTATTTTCATTCCAATTCATTATATTTTCAATATTTATCAAAATAGATGATACTATTTTTCTTGATTTTTTAGGAATATATTTAAAATTTTCTTTTAAATATGTATATAATTCTTTTGATATTTCATATTCTTTCATATAAAATAAATAAGATAATTTTTTTGCTAATAATAGATATTCTAGGGTTTTAGGTTTTTTATGTTGTAATCCTTTCTCAATTTCCATTAATGATTTATTTCTTTTATTTTTCCAGCTATATTCTAAACTTTTAAATAGATGATACCATCCATCATGTTTTGTTTCTAATAACATTAAATTTAGAAACGGCTTTGCAAAAGAGCCATATGTTGATAAAATTTCAAAAATTGCTTGATTTTTGTTCTGCATACTTCAACACCTCTTTTTTGTTATTATACTATATTTTTATACAAATGGGAAGTTATATATAGAAAAACGCAAATGTTACAATATAGCATATTTTTATAGATATCAAATATGCTTATAATAAGGTTTAACGAAAGCGGTAAACTTGAAAGTCATATAGAATCGTGTATAATATAATTGAAAATATGAAAGGAGCGTGAAACTATGAAAAAAATTACAAAAACAATCGTTATTTTAACCTTCTTATTTACAATATTGTTTTCATCAATTACTTTTGCTGATCCTAATGTAGGAGGACTTGATTCAACCGAAATAACTCAAAATGCTGTTGTGTTCACATTAAACACTTTTGATATAAATCAATAAGGGGAGTCATTTCCCCTTTTTTTTAAAGGTTGGTGGATTAATGAAAAGAGTTGCACTATTAGTCATGACAATTCTGTTAGTCATAATAACATATGGTGATGTTAAAAATAATAATAGCACAGGTATCAATAGTGCTACTTTATTTGTGGTTTTATCTGTTTTTACCGTTATTTCAATACTTCTCACTCTTATAATAGATAGAAAAACTTTAAAAAAAAGATATTTAGAGAAAGAAAAAGAATTAAAACACCTTAATGATGAACTTGAAGAAGCCAATAAAGAGCTGGAATCATCTTACAATAAAATAGAAAAATTAAATTCTTCAATTTTAAAAACTTTAGAGTTATCTTCTTTTTTTGCAGCACCAAAATTAATGGAAAAAGACTTTGAAAAAAAAGTTTTAGAATTAGCACTTGAAATAATAGAACCAGCTGAAAATGGTTCTATTTATTTATTTGATGAAAAAGACAATGCAAAAATGGTTTTCGCAAAAGGTTATAACTACCAAAAAATCAATGAATTAAATCTAAAAAAGAGTGAATTAATCATTCCTGAAAAAGCTAAAATAGTAAAAAATATTCATGAAATCAATAGAACAAAAATGCCATTAGATAAGTTTAAAGAATTCGAACTACTTGGTGGTGATCTAAAAGAAACCCTTATAGCTCCAATAACATTTAATGACGAATTATTTGGAATTATAACATTGGATATTTTAAATAATGATCATATAAATAAATTTGAAGACTACCACACAAAAATAATGGACTATTTCGGAAAAACCTTTGCTGGTTTTCTGAAAATGCTAAAATTTATAAAACAAGAAGGAAAATTCCATAAAGATATTGCTTTAACTCTTGTAAAGGCTTTAGAATATTACGATAATTATACCAGAGGGCATTCTGAAAGAGTTGCAACATGGGCTTCATTGATTGCAGAAAAAATGAATTTTGATAAACAAAAAATAGAGCAGATATATTGGGCAGGAATTTTACATGATATTGGAAAAATATTTGTTCCTCAGGTTATATTAAATAAAACAGGAAAATTAACCAATGAAGAATTTGAAAAAATAAAACTTCACCCTGTTAAAGGCGAGGAATTAATAAATAAAGTAGATGAAATGAAATATATATCCAAAATAATACGTCACCATCATGAAAGGTATGATGGAAAAGGATACCCTGATGGATTAAAAGGTGAAGAAATACCAATTGAATCTAGAATATTAGCTGTTGTTGATAGTTTTGATGCAATGATTAGCGAAAGACCTTACAAGCAACCTCTTACCAAAGAAGAAGCTATAATGGAGTTAAAGAGGATGTCTATGAAACAATTTGATGGAAATGTTGTTAGTATTTTTGCTGATATCATAGTTAATCAAAATGATAAAAACAATAAGCATTAAGCATTAAGCATTAAGTTTGTCAACAAACTCAAATAATGTAGTTTTATTTTTCAATCGATTGTGTAGTTTTATATAGTTTCAAAAAAATTTCATCATTCAATATCGGTTTAAATAAATTCTTCAATAATATCAATGAAACAAAATAAAACACTGCACTAATTAAAAATAAATACGAATAACCACTGGAAAAAGATGTAATATATCCAAACATTAAAGCTGCAAGTGATCTAGCTATAAAATTAAGAAAATTTCTAAAACTACTTATAGTAGTTATTTTATTTTGTGGTATATAACTCATTATAATCGTGGTTGACACAGGATTTGTCATATTCATAAAAGAAAATCTAAGAGCATATAATAAAGTGAATACATACGGATCTCTTACCATTGCAAAAGAAATAATTAAAGGTATAACCAATATATTCATAAAAAATGTAAACTGATATGCTCCAAATTTTCTGGATAACTTCGAAGAAAAAATCGAGCCTAATGATGCTCCAAGTTGAGCGAATGCCAATGCAATGCCAATCATAGTAGGCTGCATATTAAATAAATCCTTAAATATAACATTTCCAAAGTTAACAAATAATCCTGCACCAAATCCTATTAAAAATGTTCTTATTAAATGTATTTTTACAATATGGCTCTGGAGTTTGCTAAAATCATTTAAATTAAATATCTCTTTAATCGAGATGTTTGAGTGATGTTCTTTATTTTCATGAACCAAAAATAAAAATAAATTAGAAGACAAATGTGTAACTCCGGTAATAAACAATGCTGTTCCAAAGCCTAAAAATTCCCCTATGGTTCCTCCTATCAAATTTCCTATTAAACCACTCCCCATAAATATTCCAAAATTATATCCAAAATATTTTCCCCTATTATCATGCGTAGTAATATCTACAATTAGTGAATTTAATAAAATCATCCTTGAAGTTAAAACTCCTCCATTTATTAATGCTGTATATAACAACATATGTTCTGTCGGAAATGAAACTCTTAAAAAAGTTATTAATGCAAAAATTATTGATGAAACTATCAGCATTAATTTCTTACCATATTTATCTCCCATTATACCTATAACAAGTCCAAGAAATGCAGAACCAATCATTTCTAAAGAAGTAATATGGCTTATAAAAGTATTATTAAAACCTATATCTCTTAAAAACAAATTAAAAACTATTCTGTATATTGATTGTGCAACGCTACTTAAAAAAGTATAGTATAATAAATTTCTCATATAATCACTCCATTTGTTAGTTATACAAACTACATTATACAACAAAAAATAGTTAGTTATGTTAACAACTTTAAAAATTTTTATTTTTAATGATATAATTAAGAGTGTCAAAAAGTTCAAAAGAAACGTAAGATCACAGGTTGTTATTAAAATTTATATTTAAAGGAGCGTTATTATGGCAAATTATTTTATTAAAGACAGTATAAAAGGAAAAATAAAAATAGGTAATTTCAATTTAAATAAAAAAAATGATTTAATGTATTTAACAATACCGACATTTGAAAAATTCAACAATTTATTTCATATATTTACTACAAGAATTCCAAACGATTTTGATTTAGGAATAAATACAGAAACACCTTTAAAAAAAATATACAACAATTATGAAAAATTAGCCAAAATATTTAATTTAAATTTAAATGATTTTGTTTTATCTGATCAAATACATGAAGACAATATACTCATAATAGATGAATCTTATAAATCTAACAATTTCCTTTTTGATAGAAAAGTTAAAAATAGCGACGCATTAATTACTAATAAAAAAAATATTATTTTAGTAACTTTATATGCAGATTGCACTCCTATATATTTTTTCGATCCTAAAAATAATGTAATTGGATTAGCGCATTCAGGATGGAAAGGTACAATTAAAAAAATAGCAGAAAAAACTATTAAAAAAATGAAGGATGTGTATAACTCTAATCCTGAAGATATTCTGGTGGCTTTAGGTCCATCTATAGGTCCCAATAGTTTCGAAGTAAGAGAAGATGTGAAATTACTATTTGAGAGAACTTTTCCTAAAAATATTCATATTATAAAGAAAAAAAATAATGAAAAATACTTAATTAATATTTGGAAAGCCATTGAATACACATTAATCAACAGTGGAATAAAAAAAGAAAATATATTAATATCAGACATAGACACATATTCTAATACAGATTTATTTTTCTCCTATAGAAAAGAAGGAAAAACTGGTAGGATGGCTGCTATAATGGCTTTAATTGACAAATGAAATATTATATGTTATAATAATTAGCAAAACGAACAATAGGAGGATATTATGTCGCAAAAAGCTTCTACAAAGAAATCAAATTCTAAAGTTGATATATTTAATAACTCAATAATTATGTCTCTTTTTCTCTTAGGATGGCCTATGATTGTTTCAAATTTAATGCAAACTATGTATAACATCGTTGATGCATATTTTTTAGGAAAGCTCGGAAAAATAGAATTTTCTGCTACAACAATTACATGGCCTGTAATTTTTGTTTTTATTTCATTTACTATAGGTTTTTCAAATGCAACTGTTTCTCTAGTCTCTCAATATACTGGTGCAAAAAATAAAAAAATGTCACAAAAAACTGCCGGCCAGGCCTATACTGTTGCAATATTTCTTGGTATAACACTCGCTTTATTAGGAGTTCTGGTTTCCAACCCTGTAATCACTGCTATTGCAGGTGAAAAGAGTAAAGAAATTACACCATATGCAATTAAATACTTTAATATAATAATGGTTGGAATGCCCTTTGCTTTTTTATTTAATATCTCTGGAGCTATATTAAGAGGTTGGGGAGATTCTAAATTTTCAATGCATATGATGTTTTATTCTACTGTATTAAATACTATTTTAGATCCTTTAATGATTTTTGGAATTGGTCCATTCCCAAAAATGGGAGTCATAGGTGCCGCCTGGGCCACAACAATTTCAAGAATATTTATTGGTTTGGTTTCTTCTTACCTTGTCTTTAAAGGTGAAAGAGGATTTAAAGTGCATATTAAAGATTTAAATTTTGATTGGCTTATTATCAAAAAAATTCTTATGATTGGATTTCCTGGTTCTATGAGTTATACAATAACCTCTTTAGGTTTCGTTGTTATTATGAGGTTTGTTTCTGCTTTTGGTCCTTCAGTTGTTAGCGCTTATGGAATTGGAAACAGAATAATCAATCTTATAACAATGATTTCATTTGGAATAGGAGCAGCAGTTACAACTATGGTTGGCCAATTTTTGGGTGCCAATCAAATCAAAAACGCAGAAAAAACTGTTAAAACAGCTTTCATAACTAATTTTCTAATAGTCACTTTTTTGAGCACTTTGACTTTCTTTTTTGGAGCTCATTTAACTAAATTTTTTATTAATGAACCAGAAGTCATTAGAATAGGCGAAATATTCTTTAAATATGTTTCATTTTCGCTGCCATTTTTCTCTTCAATGAGTGTTTTTGTAAATACTCTAGTTGGTGCAGGGAGAACTGGTCAATCGATGATTATAAATATAACAAGATTATGGGGTATCAGAGTACCGTTAATCGCTATTATGGCAAAAAGCTGGGGATTTATGGGAATTTTTTATGCTATGATTATTAGTAATATTTTAGCAATGATTATCGCATGGATATTTATTAAATTTGGAAATTGGAAAAAAGCCATAATCTAAGGTGAGTTTTTCAAAACTCACCTTTTTTCTTTAATTGACTTACTATTTCTCTAATATCATTTATTTTATCTTCTTTTGCAACTAATAATCCATTTTTTGTATCAATTATAATAATATTTTCTAACCCTACAACACCAACATTTTTATCAGTTTTAACAAAAACATTTTTACTATCAACAAGATGAACATTTTTTTCATTATCAGAATATCCTTCCATTTCTCTGACAGAAACCCAATTTCCAACATCCGACCATTCATATTCTGCTTTAATTGTATAGACTCTCTCCGACTTTTCCATTAAAGCATAATCAATACTTATTTTTCTTAAAGTTGGATAAACCCTATGCAAGTGTTCTGTATTATTTGGATCAAGCTCTATCATACTATTATATATATCTTCATTGTATTTTCTCATTTCTTCTAAAAATATATCTTTTTTCCAGAAAAACATACCGCTATTCCAATAATAATTACCACTTTCAATATATTCTAATGCTGTTTCCATATTCGGCTTTTCTCTAAAACTTTTTACTTTCATTATGTTTTCTTCTAATTCTTCCCCTGCTTCTATATAACCGTATCCTGTTTCAGGACGTGTTGGATTAATTCCCATTGTAACTAATCCATTATAATTTTCTGCTGCATATATCCCTTTTTCAACAGTTTTCCAGAATTTTTCCTTATTTGGAATATAATGATCCGCAGGCAAAACGAACACAACTTCTTCATCATTTGCAACTAATGTTCCCAAAAAGCATGCGGGTGCAGTATTTCTTGCCACTGGCTCTAATAATACATTTTTTTCATTTAACTCTGGTAATTCTCTTAATGTTTCTTCTTTATATCTTTCTGCTGTTACAACAAAAATATCTTCTGATTTTAATTTGAATAATAACCTTTCAAAGGTTTCTCTTATCAGAGATTTATCAGAAAATATTTTTAAAAACTGTTTCGGCTTTTTCGATGTACTCAAAGGCCAGAATCTTTCACCTGACCCCCCTGCTAATATTATTGCTTTCATCTTTCTCCTCCTTTAAAATAATTTTACCTCTTTTAAGTATATTTCCATTTTCATCCATCCATGTTGGTTCTGTATTTCCATCATAATATTTGGTTATATCACAATTTTCCACATATACATCATTGCTACCGTCTACATAAATATCTATATTATTATTTTCAAATTGAGAGTTTTTAATCTTAAAATATTTATCATTTTTAGAATTAAATAACTTTATTGCTTTTTTATTATTAACAAACTCTGATTGATTAATTTCAAAAGGTGAATTAAATATATCAACTGACATTACATTATTCATAAATTTTGTGTTTAATATATACAAACTATTATTTTCTACTGATTTTATCGTTGTCAAATTATTATTAAACGAAGAATACCCAACATATAAATTCCCTTTATAACTTTTTATTGATTGCTTACTATTTAAAAAGTCCGATGTTTTTATTTTCAAATTAGAGTTATAACTATCTATATCCAAATTAGAATCAGCAATTGACAAATTATAAAGATATGCTTCTGAATTAGAAATGTTAAATGCTATTTCATTATCAAAAAATAATGAATTTTTTATTTCAACATTACTATTTACTATCTCAAAAGCCTTTTTATTATCAGATGCTAAAATATTATATGCCACTCCTCGAACATTCTTTCCATATATTCCAATATCACATTTCTTTATTACAAGATTATATAAATCAAAATTGTTTTTTGCAAAAATTCCTATTTTAGCATTATAGATTTCAATATTTTTTAAATTATTATTACTTAATACAATTCCTTCAAATTTGTCTTTTATAGGCTTAAATATTAGTTTTGAATTACTAGTTTTATATTTTATGGGTTTATCTATAAATACTTTCTTCCCTGGAAAAATATACACTAATATTTTACCATTAATTTCAACATTATTCAATTTAATATCTTCAGAGACAATGTATGGTGAATTAACATCTTTTAAAGTTCCTTCTAAATTACTATATATCTTTTTATTAAACAAAACGCTATCTCTTAAATTGAATTTTATAGTTTCCGTTTTTAACCCTTTAAATTCTCGCCATAAGATTAATGTTCCTTCTCTTGTTAGCTTTTTCAAAGGAATTTCTAATCTCAAATCTTTTCCAGAAAATTTCCCTTTCTCCTTATAGTCGTCAAATTGAACGCTATAATAATTATATTTATAATCCTTTAATAGCTCAATTTCAAATGTTCCTGTTTCTGGATTATCAATACTTTTTATAATAGGTAATTCTGGTTTTGTTATTTTTTTATATATTTCTTTATTGAATTTTTCATCTATATATAATATAAATCTATATTCTTTTCCCGGAAAAAAATTAGAAAAAGTAAATCTATTTAATTTTTTTACATTTATAGTTGAAATCACATTATTTTCTTCATCAATAATTCTTAATTCACATTTATCTGTTATAAATTTATTTTCAAATTCAAAGGTTACATCATTTTTGGATTCTTCAATTTTATATTTTGGAAATGGATTTAATTCTAATTTTATCGGTTTTGATTCATTGCCAAGCTCATCAACAGCAAATATTGTGGCCTCTTTACTATGATCTGCCAAAGAAAATTTATCGCTATTATATGTGTAAGTACTATTATTTGTAATTAAAATATATTTTGATTTTTCATTGGATTGAATGTTTATATAAAATATTCCATTATAGTATAAGGAAATTTTATTTATTTTAGGTGGCGTTGTATCTAAAAATACTTTTTTATACCAAAAAATATTTTTACTTATTTGTATAATTAAATTATTCTCACCCTCAATAAAGTTACTTTCATTATAATCTTTACCGTTTAAAATTATTTTCTCATAATGCATATCAATATTTATTTTTCTCGTGTTTATTTTATCTGGAATATATGATAATTTTGGTTTTTCAATTTCTATTGATTCCCCTTTATACCCACTATAATATATAGGGATTATTCTATATTTTACTTTATCATATGTAAAGTTATCTCTATATTTAGGTTCCTTTGTAGTATCAATTAATATATTATTTTTATATATTTCATATTTAATAGGATCTATTATTTTATGTCCTATATCTAATGTAATTTCAATATAATCTTTTATTTCCATTTTATAGTCTATAATTTTAGATAAAGGAGCTTTTATATCAAATATTTTTTCATATATTTTTTTACCTTGCAAATATGCAGAAATGGTTAACTTTCCATCATCATATGGTGAAATACATAATTTATATGTAGATAATGTAGTTTTATATTCTTTATCATTAAATTTAATTACCCAATAATCCATATTATAATTTTTAGAATTTAAATAAACATATATCCTGTCATAATCTTTTCTTTCAAAACTTGCTTTTATAATCGGTTTTTCAACATAAACCTCATAATTTAATTTACTAAATGAAAAATATGGGACTTTAAGGTCTATTCTTTTTTTGTTATTCCCTAATTTCACATAAATATTATAATTTCCCGGAAATAATTTTATTCTCAGATTATTTTTCAATCTATAGTTTTGACCTTTAATCTCTATTTCATATTTTAATCCTCTAAATTCATCTGGGATTATTAAACTTATAGATACTTTAACTGGTTTAAAAACCAAAATTATAAGTATTAATACAACAATTGCAATTAAAATAATATATTTTTTTTGCATAATATTGCCTCCAGATAAAAAACTATTCTATCTTAAAAAATATTTTATCAATTTATATTCTACCATAAAAAACTTTTTATGCAAAAAAAATTAATCTTCTATATAAAGATTCTTTATTTTACCAAAAATTAACTTTTATTTCGATTTAAAATAATTAACTTTTTCAAATTTACTTACAACAATCAAATCAGTTAAAAACTTATATCTCTACTAATAACAATTAATCTTCAGTTATTAAGGCAGATAATTTTCTTAATTCTTCTAATTTTAAACTTGATTTACTTTTATATTAGAGCTATAATTTTCCTGCACAAGCTTTCAGGGGGTGGGAAAAATTTAGCAAAGGGGTGAAAAGATGTTTGACACTGGCAACACAGCTTTTATGTTACTTGCTACAAGTTTAGTAATGCTTATGACTCCAGGTCTTGCATTTTTTTATGGTGGTTTAGTTAGCCGAAAAAATGTTTTGACTATTATGATGCAGAGTTTTGTTTCTATGGGTTGGACTACTATTTTATGGGTAGCATTTGGCTTTACTATGAGTTTTGGTAATGATATTGGTGGAATAATAGGTAATTTTAAATATTTATTCCTTCATGGAATTTCTACTACAACTCCATTTGGGGCTAATACGGGTATTCCAATGATTGTTTTTGTCGCCTATCAAATGATGTTTGCTATCATAACTCCCGCTCTTATAACTGGTGCTTTTGCTGACAGGGTGAAATTTAAAGCTTATATGTTATTTTTAACTGTCTGGCTAATTTTTGTTTATTTCCCATTAGTTCACATGGTTTGGGGTGGCGGTTTATTCCAAAAATGGGGCGTTTTAGATTTTGCAGGTGGTATCGTTGTTCACGCGAGTGCTGGAGCAGCAGCTTTAGCTTCAGTATTTTTTGTCGGTAAAAGAAAAAATGCTAATACAAAGCCTCATAGTATTCCTCTTGTTGCTTTAGGAACAGGATTGTTATGGTTTGGATGGTATGGCTTCAACGCTGGTAGCGAATTAAGAGTAGATGCTGTAACTGCTAATGCTTTTTTAAATACAGATGTTGCTGCTTCTTTTGCAGCTATAACATGGTTAATTTTAGCTGTAATTTTTGAAAAGAAACCAAAAATTTTGGGTATGTTAACAGGTGCAGTCGCTGGTTTAGCAACTATTACACCAGCCGCTGGTTATGTTACTATACAATCTTCCATGTTAATTGGAATAATAGCTTCAATTGTCAGTTACGCAGCTGTTTCTTATAAAAATAAAAAAGGTTGGGATGATGCACTTGATGTATGGGGTGTTCACGGTGTAGGTGGTTATCTTGGAATACTTCTATTGGGATTATTTGCTACAAAAGCAGTAAATTCCAATGGCGCTAATGGCTTATTTTATGGAAATGCCTCCTTTTTCTGGAAAGAATTTGTTGCTGTTACTGTAGTTTCAATTTATGCTTTTATCTTTACATATGTAGCATTATGGTTAATAAATAAAATAACTCCTATTAGAGTTAGTGGCGAAGCGGAAATAGAAGGGCTTGATAAAGCAGAATTCGGAGAAGAAGCTTACTTTTAATTATAATAATCGGATGGTTATTCCATCCGATTATTTTTTTATTTAATTATTCATTTTTTGAACTATTTATTTTTTTAATAGTCTAAATAATTGACTATTTATAAAGGAGTGAAAATCATGAATTTAGATTTTAAAGACACTTTTGAATTAACCTTTGATTTTATGTCTAATTTTACAAAAGTTATTACAGATTTTTCTGAAGCAGAAAAATTAAAAACTTTGGAATTTTATATTGTTTTATACATTGGACTAAAAGGACCACAAAAAATGTCTTACTTAGCAGAATATTTTTCTACGACCAAAAGTAATATTACAAATATTATCGATAATTTAGAAAAAAATAATTATGTAAAAAGGGTTAGAAATGATTCAGACAGACGAGTTATATTAATAGATTTAACAAATAAGGGAAAAACTGTGTTTAATGAAACATTAAACAACTTCAAATTGATGTTTGAAGATTTTATGTCTCGTGTTTCAGATGGTGATTTCAAAATCATTTCAGAAGGTTTTTATAAAATAATTAAAATTTATAACAACTTAAGGAGTGACTAATATGGTACTTATTACGGGTGCAACTGGCCATATTGGAAATGTATTAGTAAAAAAGTTATATGAAGTTGGAGAAAAAATAAGGATTTTTGTATTGCCAAACGAAGATACAAGTATTTTTGATGATATGGAAATTGAAATTTATTATGGTGATATTAGAAATTATAATGATATAAGAGAAGCAAGCAAAGATGTTGATATTATATATCATCTTGCTGCAATTATTTCTATACTTCCATGGAAAAATGATTTAGTATATTCTGTAAATATCAATGGTGTTGAAAATATAATTAAAGCTATGAAAGAAACTAACGTAAAGAAATTATTATACGTTAGTTCCGTTCATGCTTTTGCAGAAATAGAAAAAGGAGCTACCATAGATGAAAATACTCCTATTGATCCAGATTTAACTTCTGGTGCATACGGAAAATCAAAAGCCATTGCAACATTAAAAGTTTTTAATGCTGTAAAAAATAATGAAATCAATGCTACAATTGTTTGCCCAAGCGGAGTTATTGGACCATATGATTATAAATTTTCAGAAATTGGAAAAGTTTTTAAATCTTTTTTAGAAGGAAATTTAAAATATTGCGTTGATGGAGCTTTTGATTTTGTTGATGTAAGAGATGTGGCTAACGGAATAATTAAAGCAGCTAAATATGGAAAGAACGGTGAGATTTATATTTTAAGCGGAGAAAATATAACAATGAGAAAAATTTTCTATTATCTAAATCAAATTACCCAGAAAAATTACAAAATAAAATTCATTAATCCTTCAAGTGCTTATTTTGTATCTTACTTAACATTATTTAATTATCTTTCTTCTTCAAGAAAAAATCTTTCACTTAGCCCTTATAGCGTCCATACACTTCTTAGATATTATAAATTTTCTCATAAAAAAGCAGAAAAAGATTTTGGATATAATCCACGACCTTTATATGAAAGTTTAAAAGATACCATTGCGTGGATACAAGAGTATTACAAATTATCAATAAAAAAAGAGGTGTAAAAATTACACCTCTCAGACTGTTGACAAAGTGTTTTCTAAAAAAATAATATGAACGAATACTTGAAAATTCCCGAAAAAATATGAATGAAGGCGGATAAAATCACATGGATGTGATTTTAAGCGAAACCAATCAGGATGTGCGTTTGAGCGCCCGCCGGGAATGAATATTTTTGAGGATTTAGAATTTTCCGTATGAGTGAATATTATTTTTGAAAATACTTTGTATTTAATTTTGAGTTTGTCTACAAACTGAGAGGTGTAAAAATTACACCTCTTTATAATAACTTTGATTTTCAAGTAATTGTTCTTCTGGCACGTCCTTGTAAATCTTTGCAGGACTACCCATAACAATCTTCTTTGGAGGCACATTTCTTGTTACCACAGAACCTGCAGCAACAAGTGCATCTTCACCTATTTCAATTCCAGGTAAAATTGTTGAATTTGCTCCTATTCTTGCTCCTTTTCTTAATGTAGCTCCTTTAAAATATTTTTTTCTTTCTTCTGTTCTACCTAAAAAATTATCATTAGTAAATGTAACTTCAGGAGCTACAAAACAATAATCTTCTATTGTAGATAATGCTGTAATATATGCATTTGTTTCTATTTTTACCTTTTTCCCGATTTTAGTTTTATTTTCTACAGCAACTCCTCTACCAATAATAGTATATTCACCTATTTCTACATCTTCTCTAATACTTGCCAAATCTCCAACAAAAACAAAATTATCTAATTTTGCTCCTCTATATATCACACAATTTGCCCCTATTGTTACATATGCACCTATTATTAAAGGTTCTAATTCTTTTTCTTGAGTTACTGCAGAATTTGAAGCTTTAAATGGCTTTTTACCCAAAACTGTATTATCTGCTATAACGCTTCCCTTTTTTATAATAGTATCCTTTTTAATAACAACATTATTTCCTAATTTTACATTTTCTTCTATAATAACATTTTCTTCAATTTCAATATTATGCCCCATTTCAACTGTATAATCAATTTGTGCATATTCAGAAATCATTCTTTCACCCTCTTAAAATATCCTTTCATTTCTTCTGTTGAAAATTCAAATGGAAATTTAACTGGTTTTCCTTCTTTAGATGATTTATAAATAGCTAAAACTATTTCAACTGCTCTTTTGCCATCTTCACCAGAAACATATGGTTTTCTATCATTTACTATTGAATCATAGAAATCTCTATATAATGGCACATGACCTGCACCATATACAGTATCAGGGTCTGGTAAATTTTGAAATGGATGTGAATCTTCATTTTCAAATCTCCATGTTTCTATTTTATTTACTGCAAGGCCACCTATAACTACAGTCCCATTTTCACCAAATACAGATAATGTTTCTTCTAAATTTTTAGGATAAACATTTGCTGTTCCTTCAATTATACCAACTGCACCATTTTTGAATTTAACAATAGCACTTCCAAAATCTTCTGCTTCTATATAGGGATGATTGAAATTTTCAATTCTTCCCGTTATTTCCTCTATTTCCCCAAAAGTCCATTGTAATAGATCTATTCCATGCGTACATTGATTCATTAATGTGCCACCATCTAATTCCCATGTTCCTCTCCAAGGTGCCTGTTCGTAATACGATTTATTTCTATTCCATCTAATTGATATTTGACCGTGTAATAAATCTCCAAATTCACCATTCTCTAATTTCTTTCTCATTTCTTGAATTGGTGGATTAAATCTATTTTGGAAACACACACCTAATTTTAAATCTTTTTCTTTTGATAATTGAATCATATGATCCATATCTTTTGTTGATAACGCCATTGGTTTTTCAACTAAAACATGTTTATTATTATTCATAGCATCTATTGATATTTGATAATGATAACCACTTTCTGTTGCTATAGTTACCATATCAATATCTTCTCTTTTTATTACTTCATTATAATCGGTATATACTTCAGGTCTTTTTAATCCAGCATTTTCTATAATATTAGCTACATTTTCTGCCTTTTCTTTCACAGGATCAACTACTGCTACAAGATCAAATAATTCTTTATTTTTTATAATTGCTTCTGTATGTTTTTTTGTTGCAATTCTTCCGCATCCAATTAAAGCTAATCTAATCATCAGCACATCTCCTTTACATTATTATAACAATATAACTTTTTCTTTATTTTTTTCTATATTTTTAGTTTTATTTTTCGTATCAAATAAGAATGGTGCATGTTCTAACACAAATTCATAATCTATATTAGAATGCGCTGTTGTTAAAACAACTGCATCTACATTTTCCAATAATTCTTTTGTCAATTCCACACTTTTATATTCTTTACCATCATGTTTAAATTCTGGAATATATGGATCATGAATTATAATATCTGCATGTTTCTTTTCTAAATGTTCTATAACCTTTAATGCTGGCGATTCTCTTAAATCATCAATATCATTTTTATATGCTACACCGAGTAATAATACTTTTGCTCCATTTAAACATTTCTTCCTATCATTAAGAATATCCTGAAGTCTTGAAACAACATATTCTGGCATTGCATCATTAATTTCTCCTGCCATTTCAATTAACCTTGTATGATAATCTACAGCTCTTGCTTTATACGTTAAATAAAATGGATCTATTGGAATACAATGTCCTCCAACACCAGGTCCAGGATAGAACGGCATAAATCCAAATGGTTTAGTAGCGGCTGCGTCTATAACTTCCCATATATTAATTCCTAATTTTTTTGCAACAACTGCCATTTCATTAATCAAGGCAATATTCACTATTCTAAATGTATTTTCTAATATTTTTGCCATTTCTGCTTCTTTTGGTGAAGATACTGCAAAAACTTCTGCTTCAAGGACATTTTCATATAATGCTTTTGCGTGTTTTGTACATTCTTCAGTTACACCACCAACTACTTTTGGAGTATTTTTTGTTTTAAATCTTAAATTTCCTGGATCTACTCTTTCTGGAGAAAAAGCTAAATAAAAATCTTTTCCTACTTTTAATCCAGTTTCTTCTAAAATAGGAAGCATTACTTCTTCTGTAGTTCCTGGATATGTTGTACTTTCTAAAGTAATTAACATGTCCTTGTGTAATCTTTTTGCAACTTCCTTTGTAGAAGCTACTACATACTGTAAATCAGGTTGTTTGAATTTATCTAATGGTGTAGGGACACAAATCATTACAGCATCACAATTTGCTAATTCATCAAAATTAGTAGTTGCTGTAATTTTTCCAGTTTTTACTAAATCTTCTAACTCTTCATTAACAACATCTCCAATATAATTAATCCCTTTATTAACCATTTCAACCTTCTTTTCTTGAACATCAAATCCTATTACATTATATCCTGCTTTTGCTTTTTCTACTGCTAAAGGTAATCCAACATATCCTAAACCTATAACCCCTATTTTAGCTGTTTTGTTTTGAATTTTTTCCATTAAACTCATTTCCATCCCTCCATATATTAATATCGTTTTATTTTTCATTCACTGAGTGAATTATATCATATTTATTTTTCTCTGTCAACAAAAAAAGTGCCTTTCGGCACTTCAGACTGTTGACAAAATAAAATATGAAAAAATAATATGAGTGAATCCTTGAAAATTCCTCCTCTAATTAAATCAAATATATTATTGGAATTCAAAAATAAAACGAATGAAAACTCGAAGATTGCCTGAAAAAATTATGAATGGATGTTTCCAAAATCATATGGATGTGATTTTGAGTGAAGCCGAGCATGGATGCGAGTCTGAACGGAAACCGAGAATGAGTAATTTTTTCAGATTAGCAATCAAGCGTTTGAATGAGTTTTATTTTGATTCCAATTTTGATGATTAGAATTTTCACTGGATGAGCAAATATTATTTTGATTATTTTATTTTGTACTTTGTCAACAAAAAAAGTGCCTTTCGGCACTTATTTTTCAAATTTAGATACTCTTTGAATGAAAACTTCTATAATTTTTTTAAATTCTTCAAATTCTTCTTTTGAATTCCTCAAGAACATCAAACCATCTTCTGTAATTTTATATATTTTCTTTGAAGGACCGGAATCTGTTGTATCCCAGTCAGTAACAACAAGTCCCATATCTTCTAACTTTGATAAAGTTCTATATAAATTTCCCATCTGTCCTATTCCATTTAAAATAACCCCAAAATCGGATAATTTATTTGCAATTTCATAACCATGAGCAGGTTGTTCTGCTATTATTAAAAGAACAAAAGATTCTATCCATCCTCTTCTAAATCTTCCCTGACCTCTTCCGTATCCTGGCATATTAAAACCTCCAAAACCTTTACAATTTTCTAAATTACGTAAATTATCTAAAAGAAAACTAACTTCGTTTAATACCTTACTTATTATATCATATTTATATAAAAATTTAATATCAAAAACTTAATAGTGATATATATATATATATATTAAATTATTGTCAAAATAAAATATTAAAAAATAATATGAGTGAATCTTTGAAAATTCCCGAAAAAATGCGAATGGAGCCTGACAATTTCGCATGGATGCAAAATTGAGCGAAACCGAGCACGGATGCGAGTTTGAGCGCCAGGCGAGAATGAGCATTTTTGAGGAATAAGAATTTTCACTAGATGAGCGAATATTGTTTTGATTATTTTATTTTGCACTTTGTCTACAAACTGATGTTCATGATTAATTTTTTCAGATTAGCAATCGGCGTTTGAATGATATATTTATCAATATTCAAAGGCACTATCACCAATAAATTCTCTTAAAACAGAAATTCTTGGTACTTCATTAATTGCTGGAAGTGGCAAAAAATAATCCAAAAATCTTAATAGTCTCTTTGCTTCGGTATATTCCGGTAATGTATTATCTATTTCTAATAATAAAGGCTCTGCAAATAATTTTAATATAGGCAATTCATATATTAAATATGAATTAAACATTACATCAGCTTCTTCCTGATATGGAAAAATATTTTCTTCCTCACCTTTTCTAACCTCTGGCCACAGTTGCAATGTTCTTAATGCTGTTGCACCTCTAAAATTATAATCTCTAACTATTCTTCTAATTAATCTTGTATCTGTTGTTGGTATCCTATTCATTTCATCAAGATTCATTTGGATTAATGCACTTACGTATACCTTAAACTTTTGATCTCTTGGAATACTTTCTGTGAGCTTTTCATTTAAACCGTGAATACCTTCTATTATTATTGGTTGCTTTTTGCCAACCTTAACTTTTTTTCCTGTCCATTCTCTTTTTCCAGTAACAAAATTATAATATGGTAACTCAACTTCTTTTCCCTCTATTAAATCCTTCAAATTTTTATTTAGCAAGTCAAGATCTAAAGCTCTCAATGATTCAAGATCTTTTTTACCATCGGGAGTCAATGGGATTTTTTCGTAATCCATATAATAATTATCCAATGAAATTTGGAGTGGTTCTTTACCATGAACTTTTAATTCAAGAGCTATTCTTTTTGCACTTGTGGTTTTCCCCGAAGATGAGGGCCCTGCCAAACATATCAACCTAACATTTTTTCTTTTAATTATCTCATCTGCAATATTTGCATACTTTTTTTCATGTAATGCTTCAGAAATCCTAATTAATTCACCACTTTTTTTTACTCCTTTTGCTATTAATGAATTTAATTCCCCTACACTTTTGATATTTAATATATCAAGCCATTTTTTATATTCTATAAACGTTGCTGATAATTTAGGTAATGGTTTAAACTCAGGTATTTCATCTGGATTCATATTAGTTGGATGCAATAATATAAATCCTTTGTCATATGAAATAATATCGAATTTATCAATATATCCTGTTGATGGTGGCATATACTCATAAAAATAATTTATATACTCCTCACATTTATATACTTTTACTGTTGTCTTTTTTCTATATTTAAATAATAATGCCTTATCTTGTTCCTCAACTTCTTTAAAATATTTTATAGCATCAAATTTACTCAATGTGATTTTTTCAAATAATATATTTTCATCGATTACTTTTTTCATTTCTCCTTTTAACTTATTTATATTTTTTTGAGTATTTCGCATACCTTTAATTTCAAAATACAATCCAGGTCCAATAGCATGATGTACTACTAAATTAGCTTTTTTATGTAGCCTTTTTAAAGCAATATAAATAATAAAAAGTAATGCACGTCTATATATTCTCATACCCTCATTTGAAGTAATATCTACTGGTTTTGCATAACCATTATCATGAATTTTTTTCCATAATTCCTTAATTTCATTATTAAATTTTATAGCAAGAATCTTATGCTTATTATTTTTTTGTAATTCATCTGCTATTTTAAAAAATTGCTCACCCTTACTTACTTTAATAATATCAAAATCAGTTTTTACAACATATCCCATTTTTCCACCCCTTTACTATCTAAAAACATTATATTTTTATTAATACATATAAATATAATGATGAAAGTAATAACCCTAAAATAGCTATTTTCATTCCAAGTTTCATAAAATCAAAAAACTTAATTTTTCTATTAAAATTACTTTCTATCATTCCAACAATAACCATATTTGAAGCTGCACCACTTATAGTTCCATTACCACCAAAACTTGCACCTAAAGCTAAAGCCCACCATAATAATTCACTATGAGGGAATGTTCCCATCAAAGCTCTAACTATAGGGATAAAAATCGTTACAACAGGAACTGCACCCATGAAAGCTGCTAAAAGACCCGCTCCCCATAATACTATTATTAATAAAACATAGGGATGAGAAGTAAAATTATATATCAAATTTGTTACATCTTCTATAACATGAACATCTTCAAGTGCTTTTACTATTGCAAAAAGTCCTACAAAGAAAAATAATGTATCCCATTCTACTTCACCTGAAATTTCATCAAAATCTTTTTTTGAAATCATAAGCATTACTGCTCCGCCTGTCAACGCTATTAATGCAGCTTCGTAATCCAAATACTCATGTATAAAAAAACCTAATATTACCAGTCCAAATACAAGTAAACCTTTTTTTAATAATGCATAATCTACAATAGCTTTTTTAGGATCGGCTTTCATTAAATTATCTAATTTCTTTTTTTCTATTACTTTTAATTCTTTATGAATGGATAAAAAATATATTATAGATAAAAAAAGTGCTATTAATGAAGGTATAGACATTATGAGTAAAAATTCCAAAAAGCTTGTTCCCGACGCACTACCAACTAAAATATTTGGAGGATCACCTATCATTGTCGCAGTACCACCAATATTAGCCGAAAATATCATAGGAAACAAAAATGTTTCCGGTTTAATCTCCATTTCTTGACATATATATATAATAACCGGAGAAAAAAGTATTAATGTTGTTACATTATCCAAAAAGCTGGAGAGAGTTGCAACTGCAAGCATTGTAAAAATAAATATGGATATTACATTTCCTTTCGACTTTCGAACAATATATATTGCTATTGCCTGAAACAAACCCGTTGTTTTAAGTATTCCTACAACAATCATCATTCCAAGAAGAATACCTAATGTATTAAAATCTATAAAATCCCCCACATTGGAAACACGTAAAGTTTCTGAAACTTTTACCAAAGAAATTAATAATCCCATACTAAAAGCAATTACTGCTTTATTTCCTTTTCCAAATATAATTAAATAATAAGTAAAGAAAAAAATTATTAGTGCTATGATTTTAGCAATCATATACTCCCCCCTATCACGCGTAATTAAATTATAGAAGATTATTAACATTATGTCAAGTAAACTTTAATTTCCAAACAAAAAACAGGCTACTAAAGTAGCCTGTCAAATTGTTGACAAAATAAAATATGAAAAAATAATATATAGATATATGAAATTTTCCGGAAGAATATAAAAGAAGTTGAATATATTGGGATTCAAAAATAAAATGAATGAAAACTCGAAGATTGCCTGAAAAAATTATGAATGGAGGTTTCCAAAATCACATGGATGTGATTTTGAGTGAAGCCGAGCATGGATGCGAGTCTGAACGGAAACCGGGAATGATTAATTTTTTCAGATTAGCAATCAAGCGTTTGAATGAGTTTTATTTTGATTCCAATTTCAATTATTTTATTTTAAACTTTGCCTACAAACTGAACAGGCTACCAAAATAGCCTGTTCAGTTTTATTATTGTAACATTATTTCTTCCCACTCTTCAAGCCATTTTTCCATATTTTTATTCATTTCTTCAGAAGATATTGTCACTATCTTTTCTGGAATAAGTGCATAATTAAAAGCTTCTGGCATTTTAACATTGGTTACAGGAAACATCCACTGATTTAATGGGACATTTTTTTGAAAATCATCAAATAATAAAAATTCTATAAATCTTTTAGCTAATTCTAAATTTTTTGTTCCTTTTACTATTCCAGCACCCTCTATTTGAACATATGCTCCTTCTTTTGGAATAAATGCTTTATATTTAGTTGATTTATAATAATAGTATGAATAAGCTCCATCCGTAGCATAGCTTACCATCATTGGTGCTTCACCAGATTCAAATTTTGCAAATGCTTCACTCCAACCAGGGGTTACAGTTAAAATCGCTGGTTTTAACCTTTTCCAGAAATCTTTCCATTGATCTTTATATACAGCAATAGTCCATAATAAAAATGCTTGACCTGTAGACGATGTTCTTGGATCTTCTATAATTAGTTTTTTCTTCATTTGAGTTAAATCTTCAAAACTTTTAGGTACAACATTTAATTTCTCTGGATCATAAACAATTGCAATTGCTCCATAATCATAAGGAATCAAATGATATGTTTTGTCATAAATCAAACTATTATTTTTAATTTTATTAATATTCAATGGCTTATATGGAATTACTAAATTTTCATTTATTGCTAAAACAGATAATGATTGGTCTAACCCAATTACTACATCAGCCTTTGGATTCTTTTTTTCAAGTTTTAACCTTGCTAAAACATTTCCACCATCGCCTAAAACAACAACATTCACTTTTACCCCATACATATTTTCAAACCTTTGAATAGTTCCTTTCTTTATCCAATCCAAACTGTCATAAACATATACAGTGAGAGTATTTGCCAAAACTGCACTAACAATTAAAATACTAATTAAAACCATCAAAACTTTTTTCATATATCTTACCTCCTTAAAAATTTTATAAAAAAATACGCCTTCCGGCATTGGAAGGCGTTAATTTATCTATTGTTAACTCCGCTCTCCCTACGCCGGTATTACCCGGATCAGGTGCTGGGGTCTAAGGCTTCCACCTTAATCTCAGCTCCGGCCTAGGAGCTCCCCCGGCGGTTCTACAAAATAATTATATCACTAAAAATAAGAAAAATCAATATATAACTCATTCAGATTATCGATAAAAAAATAACATATGGAACCGGTCAATTTTGTACGGATGCAAAATTGAGTGAAATCGAACTCAGAAAAACAATCAAGCGTCTGAATAAATTTTATTTTTAATTTCATTTTTATTCTTTATTATTTTTTAGTAACAGTTTTTTTGCTATTATGTTATATATTTGACTAACCAGTCAGTCAGTTTTTACACATTAGAAGATCTTTTATTCTTGGTATTTTTATAATCATAAAATATGACGGTTTAATTTTATGACTTTTTTTGTCATATTTGAAACGAAATGTAAAAAGTATTATAATATCATTGACTAACCAGTCAGTCATAGAGGTGATTATAAATGGTGGCAGATACAAAAAATAAGAAAAACGCATATAAAGAACAAAAGAAGAAAAAAATAGCAGAAAATGCTTTAGATTTGATTTTAAATAAAGGATTATCTCACTTTACTATGGATGATGTCGCCAGAGAAACTGGTGTATCAAAAGGAACATTATATCTATATTTTGATAGCAAAGATACATTAATTATAACCGCTTTTGGTATATTGGTAGAACGTTTAAAAAACTATATTAGTGCTCTTTTGCCAAAAGATACTCCCAAAGAGGAAAAAGCAAAAGCTATTATTAAATTATACTCAAAGATTATTAAGGAATTTCCTTCTGATGATCTTTTAAGACTTTTTGAGATTTTAATCAACTCTATTCACGATAAAAAGAGGCTAAAAGAACTCGGAGATTTATTTCATGATTATTATTCACAATTATTTGATTTATGGTCTGAATTTGTTCCAAATAAAACAACTGCTATTATATTACAGGCAATGATTGATGGGATTGGTATTTACAAATCTGTTGGTGTTGATTTTAAAGAAGGAGAATTATGTACATCTTTAGAATACATAATAGGAAAAATTATATCATAAAGGAGGGGTTTTTATGAAAATCCTTGACAGTATGAAAACCATGATGTTAAAGCAGGCATCAAAATTGGTAACTAACGTTGTAAGAAATTCTGATGTTGAAGATTTAGCAAAGTTATTAAGAACACTTTCCAACTTAGCAAAAGAACCAGCAAAAAGTGGTTTAAGAAAATTAGCAGAAGGTGCTGAAAACCGTGATCCAATGCTTGTTAACTGGTCAAATTTATTTAAAAGATCAAATCCTAAAGTTGTAGAAAAAGTTATTAATAATCTCATTATCAACGAATTTGCTATTGGTGAAAAGGTAAGGCAGGAAAAAATGCACGAACATAAAGTTGTATTACCTAAATTAGCAGTTATCAGTCCTACATATGCATGTAATTTAAGATGTGTTGGGTGTTATGCTGGATTATACGGACACAAATATCAATTATCCAAAGATGAATTATTTAGTGTAATTAGACAATTTAACGATTTAGGAATATACTTCTTCGTAATTACTGGTGGTGAACCATTTATTTACCCACATTTATTTGAAATGCTTGAAGAATTTAATGATTCTTATTTCATGATATATTCAAATGGAACATTAATAACAGAAGAAAAAGCAAAGAGATTAGCAGAATTAGGTAATGCAACACTTTCTATATCAGTTGAAGGATTTGAAGAAATGACTGATTGGAGAAGAGGTAAAGGAGTATTCAAAAAAGTATTAAATGCATGGGAATTATTAACAAAATACGGTGTAATATATGGAGCATCAGTAACAGCAACAAGGAAGAATCATGATTTAATAATGAGCGATGAATTCTGGCAATTCTTAAAAGATCATAATGTTGCATATGTATGGATATATCAATTTATGCCTGTAGGTATGGATGCAACCATGGATCTTGTTCCAACTCCAGAACAAAGATATGAAAGATTTGAAGTAACAGAAAGAGAAAGACTTGGTGGAGACTTTGCATTTGTTGCAGACTTCTGGAACCACGGATTCTTAACACATGGTTGTTTAGCAGCAGGCGCAAAATACTTGCACATCAATGCAAAAGGATATGTTGAACCATGTGTATTCCAACAATTTGCAGTTGATAACATAAGAGAAAAATCTATAATAGAAATATTAAAATCTCCATTCTTTGAAGCATATAAGAGAACAATACCATATTCAAATAATTTATTCAGACCATGTCCAATTATTGATAATCCAAAAGTATTTAGATCAATGGTTAAAAAATTCAATGCCATACCTCAACATCCAGGTAGCGAAAGAACAATTACAGTATTAGCTCCTGAGATAGATAAATTAGCAGAAGGCTGGAAACCATATGCAGATAAATTATGGTACGAAAGAGGTTATGCTGAAAAATATCCTTCCAAACGAGGTGTTTATAATTACGAAACAAGAATGAGAAGATATGCCGATAATGAAGAAAAATTAGCTCTTGATAAAAAAGGCTAATACTTAATAAAATCAGGAAGCTTAAAAAGCTTCCTGATTTTATTATAGACTGTTGACAAAATAAAATATGAAAAAACAATATGAGCGAATATTATTTTGATTATTTTATTATTAACTTATACGTTGTGGAAATCTAAGCTCTACTGTAGTACCTTTATTAATTTCAGAATTAATATGAATTCTTCCTTTTAGCTTTTCTATTAATTTTTTTACAATGGCCAACCCTAAACCACTACCAGGTTTATTTTTAGCTAATCTAACAAAAGGCTTAAAAATTTCTTCTAATTTTTCTTTTGGCATGCCTGGACCACTATCTTTTACAAGGATAATATACTCTTTTGTTTTTCTATCAAAATCTATATATACATTAACATATCCTTCATCCGTGTATTTTATTGCATTTCCCACTATATTTACCAATATTTGTTTCATTTTAATGGGATCTGTTTCTATCATTTCAGGAATGTTTTCGCCAAATTTAATATTCAATTCAACATCTGGAGACAACTGCGGTTCAACAATAGAGATTGATTCATATACAAGAAATTTTAAATGTAATTCATTGATATTCAATTCTTCTTCTCTATTTAATTTATTAAAAGTTGACAAATCTGAAATTAAAGAATTCATGTGTTTAGAACTTAAATATATTCTTTTTACAAGATCCACAACTTCTTCTTTAGAAAAATCCTCTTTCCCTCTTAATATACTCTCTGCATATCCTAAAATTGCAGTTAATGGAGTCCTTACTTCATGAGTAATAAAACTTAAATATATTCTATTTAATTCATTTGCTTTTTTCTCTTCATCACGTAAAGATTTTAATGTTAAAAAAGTAGAAGCAAAACTGCCAAATATTTTTAATGATTTTTTTGCGGTCTCACTGAATTTTTTTAATTGAAAATTATCTATGTATATGTGTCCTTTTATAGTATTTCCTACTTTTAATGGATATGCAAGAGTTATCATTGTTTCATGTTTTGCATGTAATACCTTTAAATTTTCTTTGAACAATCTTGATGGGCTTTTAAACTCTTCAAACGAATCAATCTCTATAATATCCATAGAATTCATATATTTATATATATATGAATCTTCAAGGGGAACAACAAGATTTTCGACAACATCATCATTATAATTATATCCCACCACCGCTTTATATAGCGTATTATCAATAAGCCAAATTGTTCCAGCTTCTGCTTCCGGAATACTTTCAATTGCAACAGATAAAAGTTTTTTCATAAATTCCTTTTCATTTTCTTCTCCTGTTAATTTTAATGATAATTCTGCCATTAGCTCAAAATTAGATAAAATATCATTTTCGCAGTTCATCACCCTACCTCCATTTTTCTATTTCTTTACAATTATAACACATTTTTTGCACTTGTCAAATTTTCAATGAAGTTTTTTTCATAAAAAACAAAAATAATCCCACCAAAAATTGGTGGGATTATTTTTAGTCAATTGTATATTTAGTTCCTTCTGGTGTATCTTTTAATGTTATTCCAATATTTTTCAATGTATCTCTTATATAATCACTTAATTGAAAATTCTTCTCTTTTCTTAAAGTATTTCTAACATCAATCAATATATTCATTAATTCTTCTGTCTTTAAAGCTTTTTCTTCTTTTGTTGGTAATTCAAAAATTCCTAAAACTGGCCCAAATTCATTTCTTATTAAATGATATGTTTCTAATACTCTTTGCTCGTTATTTTCATCAAATGCTTTATTTAGTTCGTTAACAAGATCAAATATTAAAGCTATAGCCTTAGGTGTATTAAAATCTGTGGCCAAATAATCCACAAATTCTTCTATTCTTTTCTTCATATATTCTGATTTTGGTATATATGGAACATGTTCTTCGTATTTTTCTTCCACTCTTTTTAATGCCTCATTTACTCTTTTAACGGCTTTCTTTTGAGCATTTAAACCCTCTTCTGTAAAATCAAGTGGTGATCTATAATGTTTAGATAATATAAATGTTTTTATAGTATCAGCGTCATATGCTTTTATCAATTCCCTTACCAACCAGATATTTCCAATAGATTTTGACATTTTTTCACCAGAAAATCTTATCATACCATTGTGCATCCAATATTTTGCAAATGTTTTTCCATGTCTTGCTTCTGATTGAGCTTTTTCATTCTCGTGATGAGGAAATATTAAATCATTTCCACCAGCATGTATATCAAATGAATCACCTAATAAACAATTAGACATAACAGAACATTCTATATGCCAACCTGGTCTTCCTTTACCCCATGGACTTTCCCAATATGGTTCTCCTTCTTTTGCAGCTTTCCATAATGTAAAGTCTAACGGATTCTTCTTTTTATCTGATATTTCAATCCTTGAACCTGCTATCATATCTTCAGGTTTTCTATGAGATAATTCTCCATATTTTTCAAATTTTGATACGTTAAAATAAACATCACCTTCAGATTCATAAGCAAATCCTTTATTTATCAGATCTTCAATGAATTCTATAATTTCTGATACATAATTTGATGTTTTTGGATGATAATTTGCAGGTCTAATTCTTAAATAATATGAATCCTTCCAATATTCAACTATATATCTCTCCGCAATTTCTTCAAAAGGAACTCCTTCTTCATTAGCCTTATTTATTATTTTGTCATCAATATCTGTAAAGTTCTGAACCATCGTTACTTTATATCCAGCGTATTCAAGAAATCTTCTAAAAGCATCAAAAACTATCATAGGTCTTGCATTTCCCACATGTATTAAATTGTATATTGTTGGACCACAAACATACATTCTCACATGATTCTTTTCTATAGGTTCAAAATCAACTAATTCCCCTTTTAATGTATCAAATATTTTTATTTTTTTCACCATTTTGCCACCACTCTTTCCAATCTTTGAAGGACTCTTGTCCTTCCAATTAAATGAATGGTTTTTACTAAATCTGGTCCTTCAAAAGAATTTGTCAAGATTTTTCTTAATGACATATAGAAAGGTTTTTTCTTAGGTTTTGCTTCTTTCATAGCTTCTTTAATATTTTTTAATATAGTTTCTACTTTCCAATCAGGATCATTTAATACCTTTTCATGTATTAATTTTATTGTGTTTTTTACACCTTCTGCATCTAAAAATTCTTTTAATTCTTCATCTTCAAGATCTACTTCAAAATCTTTTAAGAATATTTCCAATTTAGCAGGAATTTGAGATAAATCTTCAACAGATTCTCTTACAATATCGACTGCTTCTGTTACCCATTTTTTATTATTTTCAAATTGTTCTTCTGTTAATAGTTCTTTTTCCAATATAAATGGTTTTGATAATTTTACAATTCTTTCTAAATTTGCATTTCTTATATATACTCCATTCATCCATTTTAATTTTTCATTATCAAAAATAGCAGGACTTGAATTTACTCTGTTTAAATCAAAGTTCTCTATCATTTCTGATAATGGCATTATTTCTTTCCCTTCAGGGTGAGACCAACCTAATAATGCTAAATAATTTACCAATGCTTCTGGCAAATACCCTTTATTTCTAAACTCTTCTACAGATGTTGCTCCATGTCTTTTAGATAATTTTTTACCATCTGGACCTAAAATCATTGAGACATGTGCAAATTCTGGAACTTTAACCCCAAATGCTTCATATAATGCAACCTGTCTTAATGTGTTGGATAAGTGATCATCTCCACGAATAACATGGGTAATTTCCATTGTCATATCATCTATAACTACTGCATAGTTATATGTTGGTAACCCATTGCTTCTCATAATGATAAAATCACCTATAGCCCCTTCACCAAATGTAACTGGTCCTTTTATTAAATCATTAATAGAAAATGGTTTTCTTGGCATCTTAAAAAATACAACTGGATTTAAACCTTTTTCTTCAAATTCTTTTTTTCTTTCTTCTGTATTGTATGGTTCTAATAATTCATATGAATAATGTGGCGGTTTACCTTCTTTGGCTAATTTTTCTTTTATCTCTTCCATTTCTTCTGGATATACATATGAATAATATGCTTTCCCTTCATTAATTAATTTTTCTGTCATTTGTTTATATATATATGTTCTTTCACTTTGCCTATATGGACCATATTCCCCTTTTACATTAGGACCTTCATCCCAATCTAAACCTAACCATGTCAAAGCTTCAATCAATTGATTTTCTGATTCTTTTGTTGATCTCTCAATATCTGTATCTTCAATTCTTAATACAAACACGCCATTGTGTTTTTTTGCAAAAAGATAATTATATAATGCGGTTCTTGCTCCTCCTACGTGTAAAAATCCTGTTGGACTTGGTGCAAATCTTACCCTAACGCTCATTTTTATATCCCTCCTAGTAATTTAGCTCTTGTATATGCTGCTATTGTCTTAGCATCTGTTATTTCATTGTTTAATATCATTTTTTCAAAATCTGATATCTTTATTTTTTTTACCTCTAAAAATTCATCTTCGTCCAAATTCATTTTAGATTCTTCAAAATCTTTTGCCATGTATAAATGAATTACTTCATTAGAAAATCCTGGTGTTGTATGAATATATCCCAAATATGTCCATGTATTTGCCTTTTTCCCTATTTCTTCTTCTAATTCTCTCTTACCGCATTCCAACGGTTCTTCACCAGGTTCATCAAATTTCCCCGCTGGTATTTCCAACAGTTGTTTTCCAATCGGAAATCTATATTGTTCTACTAAATATATGCTATTATTCTCAATTGGCAAAATTGCAACCGCTCCAGGATGAACAACAAATTCTCTTGTAGATTCTTTCCCATTTGGCAATTCAACAGTTGCTTTCCTTACATCAAGCAAAACTCCTTTAAATACTTTTTCTTCATTTAAAACTCTTTCTTCAAAATTCATATTCATTCCTCCTGTTTTAATGCTAACACTGTTATATCATCATTTGGAAAATTCCAGTCAAGGTGGTTACTTATTTCTTCCTTTAATGTATCTATTATTTCTTTAATGTTTTTATACTCTTTTTCAACCATAATATTATGCAATTCTTTTTCAGTGAAATTTGTCATATCTAAAATTCCATCAGTATAAAATATAACAAACGTATCTTTATCAATTTCTCTTTTAAATATATTTATATTATTTTCGTTAATCAATCCTACTCCCAGCGGAAAATCAGTTCTGTTATCATATTCAATATTGTTGTTTTTTAAAAATATTACTTCTCTATGGGCTAAATTTACATATTCAATATTATTTTCTGATATTATAGAAAAAATACCTGTAAAATATCTACCATCAAAAAAATATTCCTTTACACTTTCTTCTAACTTTAATATTATTTCTTTTAAATCTGTCAGTTTATCATTATTTATTATTCTATCTATTTCTTGTTTAACAATTATAGATAAAAGGGCAGAAGTTACCCCATGTCCGGATATATCATATATATATGCAAAGATTTTATTGCTTGTCATAGGAATTATTTCAAGCATATCTCCGGAAGTATTATGCGATGAAATATATATATAGTCAAACACAATATTATTAATTTTCTTTATTTTTGGCAATAAATTTTTTTGAACATTTCTCGCTATTTTTAAATCCTTCTCATAGTTTTCCAATGTTTGTTTTAACTTTTTTTGAGTATTATAAAAATCAAGATGTTTCTTTACCCTTATTAAAATTTCATATGGATGAGCTGGTTTCACAATATAATCTGATGCTCCAATTTGAAAAGCTCTTTCTTTGGTGTTTAAATCATTTACTGCTGTGAAAAATATTATAGGAATATCAAAATCCCTTTTTATTAATTTTAATCTTTCACAAACTTTAATCCCACTCATTTCAGGTAATTTCTCTTCTAATATAACAACATTTGGCTCATACAATTGAGCCATTTTTATACCTTCTAATCCATTCTTTGCTTCATATACCTTAAACTCTTCGTTGAACTCCAATGCTTTTAAAATTTCATTTTCATTTGAAAATAAATATTTTAAGAAATAACGATGATCTTCATTTTCATCTATTATTAGTATTTTTATCATCTAATTCTTCCCCAGAAAAACCATATGGAAGCAGTTCTTCAACACTCATAACTTTGAAATCTTTTTTTAAATTTGTTAGTATAACCTCATCAACACCAAACTCCGCAATAACCTGTCTGCATGCACCACATGGACTTATTGGTTTTTCAGTATCACCAATTACAACTAATGTTTCAAAATCTTTTTCTCCCTCTGATATCGCCTTAAATATCGCTATTCTTTCTGCACACATTGATAATCCATAAGATGCATTTTCAACATTTGTGCCTGTGTATATTTTACCACTTTTTGTTATTAAAGCAGCTCCAACTTTAAATTTTGAATAGGGTGAATATGAATTATTTAAAGCTTCTTTGGCTTTTTCATATAATAATTCAACCTTCTCTTGATTTGTTTTCATTAAAATCCTCCTTAACGGTAATTTTAACCTTATCAATTTTATTTTTTGAAACAGAGACTATTTCAAAAATTACGCCTTCTAATGTAATCTTTTCCCCGGCTTTTGGAAATCTTTCAAATTCTTCTAATAATAATCCTCCTATTGTTTCAAAATCAGTTTCTGGTAATTCTAAATCCAGTTCTCTTTCTAAGTCATTAATTGGTGTTGTACCATTAACTAAATATATGTTCTTACCAAGTTTCACTATATTAATTTCTTCAGATACTATATCATATTCATCTAATATTTCTCCTGTTAATTCTTCTAATATATCTTCTAAAGTTACCAACCCTGCTGTTCCACCATATTCATCAACTACTATAGCCATATGAGTATGCTTTTCTAAAAACAGTTTCATTACATCTTTAACTTTCATGGTTACTGGAATAAATTCTACTTTATGCATAATATTTTTTATATTTATTTCTAAAACATCTTCATTTATACCCTCTTTTTCAAGAATTTTAAATACATCTTTCGCATAACAAACACCTATTATATTATCTATTGATTCTTTATATATCGGTATCCTTGAATATCCTTCCTCATTTATTATTTTGATCAATTCATTCAAAGTATCTTCTTCTGGTATAGCGATAATATCTACCCTGGGAGTCATTATTTCCTTTACAGAAATTTCTTTTAATTCAAGGCCTCTTTTCATTATAAACTTTTCATCTTTTTCTATAACTCCCTCTTCATGCCCAATATCAAGATAATTCATTATTTCATCTTCTGTTATAAAAGGAGCTTCACTTATTTTTTCACCACCAAATAATTTAATGAAAAAATTAGAAATATTTACCAGTAACCATATTATTGGTTTTAATATATAGGTTAAAAATGAAATTACAGGAAATACTATATTAAAAAATTTTTCCGTATTTTCTCTCGCATAAACTTTAGGCGTTATTTCTCCAAAAATTAATATCATCAATGTCAAAACACCAGTAACTATTCCTACCGCTTTCCCTGTATTTCCTGGTACCAATTCAATAATAAAAGCTGTTGTCAAAGAAGAAACCAAAATATTTACCAAATTATTCATTACAAGAATTGTAGTTAACAATTGATTAGGATGATGTAAAAAATGGTGAAGATTTTCTTTAGATTTTTCATCATCCTCACTTTCTATTAAATCCTTTATCTTCAACCTACTCATAGAAGTTAATGCCGTTTCTGATGCAGAAAAAAACGCTGATAAGAATAATAATCCCACTATTTCCAAAATCATAACAATAATATCCTTATAACTACTGGGGTCGTCCACAACTCAACCTCCTATCTTAACCTCTTAAATCCATAACCTAAAGTTTCCGAATTTGGGAATATACTTACAAATGCTTTATCATCAACATTTTTTATTATCCTTCTTAATTCTCCAATTTCTCTTCTTGTTAATACAACCATTAAAATTTTTCGCTCCTTTGATGTATATCCTCCTTCGCCCTCTAAAAAAGTAACGCCTCTATCGAGTTTTTCAAATATCATCTCTTTAATTTTATCATATTTTTCGCTTATAACCAACACTGTTCTTGTTGCCTCAAATCCTTCAACTACAGTATCTATCATTTTTGAAGTTACAAAGATAGTTATAACACCAAACATTGGAACAATTGGATTAATCAAAAATGCTGACATAGTGACCAATGTATCAACTAATAAAAGACCTTTACCAGTTGAAATATGAAAATATTTGTTTATTATCATTGCTATAATATCAGTACCTCCAGTAGAGGCATTTCTCCATATGACAAGTCCTATACCAATACCAGCTAAAACACCACCATAAATAGCACTTATTAATAACGGGTCAATATTAAAATTAGAATTTAATAGCAAAGACTTCATTTTCGAATCCAAATGCCAGACCTGTTCAAAATAGTCAATTGAAAATGACAATAGTAATGCTGCATAAATACTTTTAAAACCAAAACCTACGCCTAATAACCAAAATCCCAAAGCAAAAAGGATCACATTATAAATTAACATCTGTAATCCCAGCCACCATCCAAACAAACTTTTTAACACAATAGCGAGACCACTAACACCACCAGCAACTATAGAAAATGGATCAAGAAATAATACAATCCCCAACGCTGTTAATAATGTTCCAATTGTTATTATAATATAATTAACGGTCTCTTTTTTAAAATCAAATCTTTTTTCCAAAATTTATTCCCCCAGTCTTTTTAATTTAGCAATTTCTTTTAGTAGCTTCTTCTCCCTTAATCCTGGTTTTTTAATTTTAACATTTATCTTTACATATAAATCCCCAAATTTTCCCGTCCTAAAATCAGGAAGTCCATGCCCTTTTAAAACAAGAACTGTTCCAGGATTTGTTCCTTCTGGAATTTTTAATGTTGTTTTTCCATTTAACAATTCTAATTCTATAGTAGATCCTAACAAAGCCTGTACATAATCGATATCTACTGTAGTTTCTAAATTATTTCCATTTCTTACAAATTTTGGATGTCTTCTTACATTGACCTTAATTATCAAATCTCCTGCTGGCCCGCCATTTTTACCATCATTTCCTTTGTTTGGTATTCTAAAAGTATATCCGTCTTCTACACCAGCTGGAATTGTTATATCTATTTTTTCCCTATGTATTATTTTTCCACTACCATGACACACATCACATCGTTCATTTATTATCTTTCCTTCTCCATGACAGGTTGGACACTGATAATTTCTAACAAATACTCCAAAAAATGTTCTTTCTTCTTCCTTTATTGTACCAGTTCCGTTACACCTTGGACATGTTGTAAAGCTTGTCCCATTTTTTGCTCCAGTTCCATTACAAGCTTTACATACAGCATATCTATCGTATTCTATATGTTTTTTTATATTATTTAATACATCTTTTAAATCAACTGTAATTGAGAAAAATTTATCTTCTCCCTTTACTGGAGGTTTTGATGTTCTTTGCCTTCTTTGAGAAGCAGTTCCTCCACCCATAAACATATCAAATATATCAGAAAATGTTCCACCAAAATCTCCAAAATTACCAAATAAATCCTCAAATAAATCTTCAAATCCACCTCTTCCTCCACCTTGGCCCGGAGGTGGCATACCATTTTCTGGAACAAAACCAAATCTATCATAAAGAGCTTTCTTTTGAGGATCGCTTAATACTTCATATGCTTCCTGGATTTCTTTAAATTTTTCTTCTGCTTCTTTTTTATTTTCTTGATGTCTATCTGGATGCCATTTTTTGACCAATTGTCTATATGCTTTTTTTATTTCTTCTGGTGTTGCATTCTTAGAAACTCCAAGTATTCCATAATAATCTTTCTTCTGATTCAATATCATTCACCCCTTTCTTTTTCATCTATTTCTTCATCTTTTGATTCTTCTTTTTCTTTAACCTCTTCTTTTTTATTTAGTGGTTTTACAGCAACCTTTACCTTTGCCGGTTCAATTATTTTTCCTTCTAATTTTATTCCAGGTGACTCCAAACTATATATATGATATTCTTCTACTTCTTCTGTTTCTACCCTTTCAATAGCATCATGTTCAAAAGGATCAAATTTATCATTTTTATCTGGGGTAATAAATTCAACACCAATATTTTCAATTGTTTTAACAAAAGATTTATAAACCATTTCAACACCCTGTGCAAAAACATCAAGATTTTCTCTGTTATTCATTACAATTGAGAAATTTTTATATATTGGCAATAGTTGTTTTATTACATTTTCTTTTGCTTCTTTCTTTATTCTAACCTTTTCTTTTTGAACTATATCCTTATAATTCTCAAAATCTACTTTTAAATTAATAGCATAATTCTTTATTTTTTCATACTCCTCTATTAACTTCTCTTTTTCACCTTTTTGATTTTCCAGTTCTTTTTTCAATTCTTCTATCTCTTTTTTTAAATCTTCCATATCTTTATCTAATTCCTTTTCTTTGTTTTTTACATTTTTATTCTCAACTTCCATCTTCTTTTCTTCCTTCTTCTTTTTCTGTGGCATTAAAATCCCTCCTTATAGATTTTTTGATATTATTTTAGATAATCTGGAAGTGTATTCATTTAAAATAGTATATATCCTCTTGTAATCACTATATTTGAAGGTTAAAAGTGCAACTTTCCCTAATGGATTTGCATTATGACAATATGACGTTTCAATCATTATAAAGTTCCTCAATTCATTAATACGAAATTCATTTCCTATTGTAGCTTTTATTTCAATATCAAAAGGCTTTAGGGATAATAATTGAACTTTCATTTTATCTTCTTCTACTATCTTAGATAGAAAAACTATCTCTTTTGTGTTAAAATATCCTGAAGAGATAACTTTTGCCAATCCATTTACAATAAATTTATTTCTAAAAAATTCTTCTGCCAGTAAAAATACAAGATTATATAAATTCATTAATCTAATGTCTTGTTCTTTTTCTATACTTTTTGATTTTATAATATTAATAATTTCATTCATTGACTTTCCAACTAACCCATCATTTAATATTTTTTCAAGTTCTTTAGGAGATGGGAAACCATATTTTTCAACAGTTCTTGTAATAGATAATCCTAAATTCGTCATTAAAGTTATTTGATAAAAATCATTTGTTAAATCCGAAACTACAGCTCTTGTTATATATATATATCTTGAATCCGGTAATTCCAAAATAACCAAACTATTGGTTAACTCAGAAAGCATTTTCGAAAACTTATCAAACATAATATTTATATCATAGAATTTATAATCCTGTGGCAATTCGATATTCTTGCTTTTAACAGAAAAACTCTCTTTTATTGCCTCAAAATATAACCTCAGTGCTTTATCTGTAGGAATTCTTCCTGCACTTGAATGTGGCTGAAATATCAAATCAAGATGCTGCAATTTCTGCATATCATTCCTGATAGTTGCAGAACTAACACTTAAATTAGACTTTTTTAATATTTCTGATGAGCTTATAGGTTTTTTTTCTTTTATAAAATTCTCTATTATAGAAAATAAAACCTTTTTTTGTCTACTACTCAGTTCTTTTGGCATTTTATCACTCCTTTTTTTTGAGTGCTAATTATATGATAACATAAAAAAAGGGTTGTAAAAAATTAATTATTGGTGTAAAATTAGTTAAGAAATGATATATGGGAGCGTGATATTATGATTGGCCATAAGATTATTGATGTATTGGGTAACTTGATAATTGAATACAATTTCCCTCTGGAAAAAGAATATACATTCTTTACCAATAATACAAATAAAATAAAACCGGGATCGGTTTTTGTTTGTATAAAAGGAACTTATTTCGATGGCCACGATTTTATAAAAACTGCTATAGAATTCAAAGCCGCTTTAATTATTGCTGAAAACCCTAAAAAAATCCCACAATCTCATCCATATATTTTGGTTAGTGATACAAAAAAGGCTTACGCATTGCTTAATTATGCATATTATAACATAAACTTTAATGATTTTAATATTATAGGAGTTACTGGAACAAATGGTAAAACAACAGTAATATCTTTAATTCATTATGTTTTGACGCAAGCAAAAGAAAATAGTTCTTTGATGAGTACAGTTGGTATTAAACTTGGGAATGAGTTGTTGTATGAGCCTTATAACACCACACCAGGTGTAGATGAGATTGCAAAAATTTTAAGCCTTTCCAAAGAAAGGTCCATAAAAAATATTTGTCTTGAAGTTTCATCACATGCTATAGATCAAAAAAGAATATATAAAATTCCTTTTTCTATCGCAATTTTAACAAATATAACAAGAGATCATCTTGACTATCATAAAGATTTTAAAGAATATAAAAAGACAAAATTATCTTTATTCAAACAGCTAAAAAACACAGGCTATGGAATCATCAATTTAGACTGCATAAATTTAAATGAAGTTCCGTTAGAGAAAGATAATATTATAACTTATGGTTTCAATAAGGTTGCAGATTATACTATATCAAATGTTGAATATAACAATGCTCAAATGAGTTTTATTATAACAGAACCTGACGGAACAGAAAATAAAATCCACACACATTTAATTGGTGAATATAACGCACAAAATATTACAGCTGCATTTATAGCCTTAAAATTAATGAAAATAGACAACGAAACAATAAGACATGGTCTTTTAACATTCAATGGTGTTCCGGGAAGATTTCAACTGGTTGAAAATACAAGGGATATTGAGTATAAAGTATATGTTGATTTTGCTCATACTCCAGATGCTTTAGAAAAAGTTTTAAAAAGTGCCAGAAAAATCACAAAAGGAAGAATTATTCTTGTGTTTGGTGCCGGAGGTGCTGCTGACATTGGTAAAAGAAAAATAATGGGTGAAATTGCTTCCAGATATAGCGATTTAATCGTAATTACAGATGATGATCCCAAAGATGATGACCCAGATGAAATAGTAGAACATATATTAGAAGGAATCGATAAAGAAAAAACATTTATAGTTATCAGAGATAGAAAAACTGCTATAAAAGCGGCAGTTAGTTTTGCTTCAAGGGATGATATCGTTATTATAGCAGGACGAGGACATGAAAAATTTCAATTATATGAAAACGGCAAAAAGATACCTTTCAATGATTATGAAGTTGCATATGATATTATTCAGAAATTTAGAAAGGTGATGAAGAGATGAATAATCATTATGAAATAGATTCGAGAAATGTTAAAGAAGGAGATATTTTTATTGCTATTAATGGAGAACGTAATAATGGCCATGACTTTGTTAATGACGCTTTTAGCAAAGGCGCTAAAAGCGCTATAGTTGAAGAAAAAAGAAATTATATAAAAGATGTCATTTTAGTGGATAATGTAATTAATTACATAAACGATATTTCCTCAAAATATCTGAAATCACATTCTAAAATCAGAATAGGCATTACAGGTTCAAATGGAAAAACTACCACAAAGTTTTTCCTTTTTCATTTATTATCATATGGATTTAATGTTTTTACAACAGAAAAAAATTATAATACTGAGATAGGTATTCCTTTAAGCATACTAAATAATTACAGGAATGAGCCAGTTTCAATTTTAGAAATGGGATTAAGAAAAGAAAATGATATAGAATATCTTTCTAAATATTATAATCCAAATGTTTCCCTTATTCTTAATATAGGTAGTTCACATTTGGAATTTTTTAAAACAAGAGAGAAAATTGCAGAAGAAAAATTAAAAATTTTGTCACATAGCGAAAAACCAGGTATTGCATTCATTAATGGTGATGAACCATTATTGAATATAAAATATCCTTCAGATATTAAAACTTTTAAATTTGGTGAAAAACCCGAAAATGACGGATATTTAATTGATTTTGAATATTTAAATGGAAATACGCGAGCTTTTTATAATATTTATGGTGAAAATTTAATGCTTACTTTCAACGGAATATGGAATAAGGGTCAATTATTAGATGCATTAGCTGCTTTAATGGTTTCATTATACTTCGAAATACCATTAGACCCTTTTTATATTTCAAGTTTTAGATTACCGGAAAAGAGATTTAATTTAAAACAATATAAGGATTCGATTATTATAAATGATGCCTATAATGCCTCAAAAGAAGCTTTTTTTGCCGCTTTTGAAAGTTTTAAAAAAATGGAATTCGATAATAAAAAGATATTATTAATGGCAGAGGTTTTAGAAATTGGAAAGCAAAGTTATGAATATCATAAAGAAATAATTGAAAAGGCTAAAGAATTTTTTGATGAAATTTATTTTTACGATCCAAAAGAAAAATTTGATTTTAAAGATGTGTATTTTATAAAAAACAAAGACGATGTTTTTAGAGTTTTAAATACACCAAAATCTTTTATTTATGTTAAAGGGTCTAATGGCACCGGCTTATGGAGATTCGTCGAAGAACTTTTTAATAATAAAACTTAAAGAGAAAATAAATTATAAAAACATCAAGGAGGAAGAAATGTTATTACCGATATCTCTCATCATTATCTTTATTGAATTTTTATTATATCCAAAATATATCAATTGGGCAAGAAAAAAACAATTTGGACAATATATCCGTCCCGAAGGACCAGATCTTCATGGGTACAAGCAAGGAACTCCAACAGCTGGTGGTATTATATTTATTCCGGTAATTGCTATTTTAAATTTTATAGGTTTTATATTTTTAAAAGATGTTGTATTTTTATATATAGCTATTTCCGCATTATTATTTAGTTTTATAGGTTTTTTCGATGATTTTAAATCTATATTAAAAAAAGAAGCTATGGGACTAACTCCAAAAGGAAAATTAATATTACAGATATTATTTTCAGTGATATTATATTTCCTTTTTTTCAAGTTTTCTTCTCCTTTTAAACTAAATATTCCCTATATAAAAAATACTTTTGAGATTAACTCCATAATATACTTTATTTTATATATTTTTCTTTATACTGGATTTTCTAATGCAACAAATCTCACAGATGGTCTTGACGGTTTGGCTGGTGGTACATTTACAATTTCTTCTATATTTACAATATTAATAGCTATATTATCATTTAATGCGCCAGTATATTTACTATTTTCAATTGTACTTCCTATATCAATTTTTCTTATTTTTAATGCAAAACCTGCAAAAATCTTTATGGGAGATACTGGTTCTTTAGCTCTTGGCGCAATTTTAAGTGCTTTAACCACATATTATCATATTGAACTTTTTTTATTATTTACTGGCTTTATATTCATCATTGAAACCTTAAGCGTTATTATTCAAGTAATATCATTTAAAATAACTGGAAAAAGAGTCTTTTTAATGTCACCCATACATCATCATTTTGAATTAAAAAAATGGCCGGAGGAAAATATTACATTTAGATTTATTATTATTAACTTAATATTTTCTATAATAGCTCTTGGAGGTATATTATGAAAATCTGTCTCGTAGGATATGGTATAAGTAATGAAGAACTTTTAAAAAATATTCTGATATACGAAGATGATGAAATATGCGTAAGTAATAATAAAGGTTTTTCTGATAAAGAAATTCTGTTTTTTAAAAATAACAATATTTTGTATGAAGAAAAACATGGAGAATTATTAAAAAATTCTGATCTGGCAATAATCAGCCCTGGTATAAATCCTAAAAGTCTTCCTATAAAAATTATAAAAGAAAATAATATTCCATATACTACAGAAATTGAATATGCCTGGGAAAAAATAAAAATGAAAAACCCTAAAGCTATTTTTATAGCTATTACAGGAACAAATGGAAAGTCTACAACTACTAAATTAATAGGTCATATATTAAAAAATACATATAATACATTTATTGGAGGAAATCTTGGAACCCCTCTTTCGACTGCTGAATTTAACAAAGAAATATATGTAGTTGAAGTTTCCAGCTTTCAATTATTCTGGAGCAAAGAATTTACTCCAGAATTTTCTGTTTTAATAAACCTAATGCCAGACCATTTAGATTGGCATTCTTCAATTGAGGAATATTATAACACAAAAATAAATTTAATCTTAAAAAGTATTAATACCGAAGGGCTTGGTTTCGTTAATTCAAATCTCAAATCCTATTTTGATTTTAATAATAAAAATCTATTTTTCTTCGGGGAAAACGGTGACTATTTATGGAATGATAACATGATAAAAACAAAAAATAATATTAACATAAAAATAAAAAACGAATCGTTAAAATTGGATATATATAAAGAAGATGTTTTAGCTGCTGTGGCAATATCTCTAAACCTTGGCATATCAAAAGAATTAATTGAAAAAAATATAGAATCATTTAGAACATTAGAACACAGATTAGAATTTGTTGGAGAATATAAAAATATAAAATTTTACAATGATTCAAAAGCAACAAATGTACATGCAGCATTTTCTGCATATAAATCTTTTAGAAATAAAAATTATATTGCTTTATTGTCTGGGCGCCCTAAAAATGAAGATATGTCCGACTTTTTAAATGAATTGCAAAAAAACGCAAAAAAAGTTATCGTTTTTGGAGAAATGGTTATGGAAGTAAAAAAATACCCTTTTTTTACAAATTATATTATAGAAAAAGATTTAACTGCTGCGTTTAAAAAAGCTGTTTCGTTAGCTGATAGAGATGATTGTATAATATTATCACCTGCAGGTGCAAGTTATGACCTTTTTAAAAATTACAAAGAACGAGGAAAAGCCTTTAAAGAAGAAGTGTACAAGCTAATGGAGATGATATAGTGAATAAAAATAAAGTATTAAAAAATAGAATTATCTTATTCATAATCACAGTTGGAATGGCTTTGACATTGGGTACATTTTTTGTTTATAGTTCTTTAAAAGCTATGGAATACACTTTTTCATCAGTGCAAATTGATAAAATGTTTCAAAAACACATTTTTACAATATTATTATCATCATTTTTAGGATTCATAGCTTTTGTTTTATCCAAATTCATTACAAAAAGCAAACACTTTATGAATTTACTCTTTATATTTTTTACAATGTTATTGGTTTTGGTTCTAACTCAAACACCTATAAATGGCACGAAGCGCTGGATAACATTATTGGGTATTCAAGTTCAACCATCTGAGTTTATGAAATTATTTTTGCCATTATATTTATCCTGGTACTATTATAAAATCAAAGGAAAAAAATCTAATTTTACTTTTGGAATTATAATTCCTATGTTTATTATTTTCCTGGAAGTTGGATTAATATTTCTAGAACCTGATTTAAGCGCGTCTATTCTAATATTTATACTTTCAATACTTACAATTTATGTAAATGGCGTAAAAAATATACATTTTTATTTGACTATAGCTTTAATAATAATATTAGGGATATTTATTATAACAAATACTGATTTTTTACAGGGATATCAAAAATCCCGTTTAGAAAAATTCTCAAATAAAGAGGAAAATTACCAGCTTCAACAATCTCTCGACGCTATAACCAATGGTGGTTTGTTTGGTTCTGGAACCTTTATTGGTGAGGAAAAATACACTGTTCCATATTCATACAGTGATTTTATTATAGCTGTAATTGGTGAAGAATGGGGGAAAATAGGTATTATAATGGTTATTACATTATATTTCTTAATTTCGAGGGAATTGATTCTAATATCTCATTATATTAGAAATTCTGCTGCTCAAAATTTTATGGTAATTTTTGCATTCTGGATATTTTTCCAAAGTTTTATTAACATTGGAGTTTCTGTTGGCATGTTACCAACCACAGGAGTTACACTCCCATTAATGAGTTATGGAAATTCATCATTATTAATAACTCTTGTTTCAATTGGCTATATCATGGGTATGATTTACTATGAAATTATAGAAGAACAACCAACTGATGAAATTGAAAATGAAAAAAAGGTGGAAAATACTGATGAAGTATAATATTGTTGTGTCAGGTGGTGGTACCGGTGGACATTACTATCCTGCTTATTCAGTTATCAAAGAATTAGAAAACAATATAGATTTTAATTTAACATATTTTACTATATACAACAGATTGGATTACTTTAAAGTGCCTCAAGATTTTCCAGAAGCTACACATATCCCATTAAGGGTAAAAGGCTTAATAAGACCTTTGTATTCAATAAAAAATATCAGCATATTATTAAACACATATAAAAATTATTTGAAAGTAAAAAAAATAATGAAAAATAACAGACCTGATTTTGTTATATTAACTGGAGGGTATGTTACCGTTCCTGTAGGATTAGCTGCAAAAGATCTAAAAATTCCTATATTTATACTTGAACAAAATAAAATTATGGGAATAGCTAATAAAGTTTTAAGTAAATATGCAAAAAAAATATTTTTAACCTTTAAAAATACAATTGGAAATAAGTATCCAGAAAAAAGTATAATTAGCGGAAATCCTTTAAGAGTTCCAAACACCATTAACAGAACAAAATTACTGAAAAATTTAAAATTTGATGATAACAAACCATTAGTTACTGTATTTGGCGGAAGTCTTGGCTCAGATTTTATTGATAATCTAATGATAGATGTTTACAATCACATTAACGACATTAATTTCTTACATATTTCAAAAAATTTAAAATCACAGTGGAGTAATGTAAGAGTTTTTAAATATTTAGATAATTTAACTGAATACCTCTCTATTAGTGACATGGCAATCAGCCGTGGAGGAGCAACAAGTTTATCAGAGATTGACTTTTTTGAATTACCTGCTATAATTATACCGTGGGGAAATTCAGCAGAAAATCAACAATTTTTAAACGCAAAGAGTTTTAATAAAGAAAATATACATATATTTACTGAAAATGACATAAATTCAAAAGATATAATTGATATAATATCTAATGTACATAAAAGAAAAGATTATATTATAAAAAAGGAAAACCCTTCAAAAATTATTACAAAAACTATTTTAGATTCATTAGGAGGCGCCTAAAATGAAATACTTTTTTTCCGGTATTGGCGGAATTGGAATGAGTTCTTTAGCTCTTTATACAAAATATAAAGGTTTTGATGTTTCTGGTTCAAATAATCTTGAAAGCGAAAGAACAAAATATTTACAAAACAAAAATATAAACGTTAATATAGGGCATAGTGAAGAAAATGTAAAAGGAATAGATTTGATTATAAAAAGCACAGCTATTAAAGATACAAATCCCGAAATTCAATATGCAAAAAAATTCAATATACCTGTTTTAAATAGAATGGAGTATTTAAATTACATTTTGAAAAGCAATTATAGTGTCGGAATTACTGGAACAGATGGAAAAACAACTACTACAGCTATGATATCTCATATTTTAAAAAAATCTCATTTTGATCCAACTGTATTTCTTGGTGGAATACACGATAGCTTAGAAGATGGTAACTTCAGGATAGGTTCTGGACCTATTATTAGCGAAGTTGATGAAAGTGACGGATTCATTAGAAATACAGTTTCAGATGTTTCTATAATAACAAATTTAAGACCAGATCATTTAGAACATTATAATAATTCATTTGAAAATCTTGTTGATTCTATCTATAATCATGCGTCAAACGCCAGAGATTTCGTTTTATTAAATGGTGATGACTCTATATTAAATACTTTCTATGATAATTTAGTAATTAAATTTGGTTCAACAGATAAATCTGAATATTATTTCACAAATAGAGTTCCACACGGATATTATCAAACATTTGATGTTAATTACAAAAATAAATTTATTGGAAAAATAAAAATGAATTTACCTGGCATTCATTATGCATATGATGCAATTGCTGCTATCGCATATGCATTGGAGGCGGGCGTTAGTTTTGAAAAAATAAAAACTGCATTTGAAACATTCAATTCTGTTAATAGAAGATTTAATGTATTATTTAAAAACAGTCATATTTTTGTTGTAGACGACTATGCACATACTCCGGAAGAAGTGGAACATACAATTAAAGCTGCCAGAGAATATTTCCCAGGATATCCTATAATTGCAATATTTCAACCTCATAGATACACAAGATTATTCAGACATTACAAAAAATTCAGCCATGTTCTAAAAAAAGCAGATAGAGTTTTTGTATATAGGATCTATTCCGCATTTGAAGACCCCATCGAAGGTGTTGATGAATTAAAGATGGCAAGATTAATAGAAAACTCTGAATTTATTGATTCAGAAAACCAAATGATAGATAAAGTTTTAGATATAAGTGATGGTGTATTTTTATTTCTTGGTGCTGGAGACATAACAAATGTTGCAAAAAAAGTTAGCGATATATTTATAAAAAAATATGAAAGTGTAATATAAAACCGCTCCTTATGGAGCGGTTTTATATTTCTTCTATAGTATCTACGATTTTTACAATTTTATCAAGTTTAGTCATTTCAAATATCTTTCTAACCTGAGGTTGTAATCCAACTAAGACTAACTCTTTTTTCAAATTTCTTGATTCTTTTAACAAACTTACAATTGCACCTAACCCAGCACTATCAATATAAGAAACCAAAGACATATCAATAACATATTTAGTATAGGATAATTCTGTTAATTTCTCTTTAGTTTTTTGCTTGAATGTTGCAGAATGATAAGCATCAATTTCCCCTTCAACCTTAATCAAATAAAATTTTTCCTGTTCAGAAAAATCTACTGTAAAATCCATTATTACACCTCCAATTTCATTTTTATGTCTTAGATAAATTATAACATATTTTTTTTAATATTCAAATAAAGAATACATTTTCAATTATTTCAATTTTCCCCTATTTTTACATAAAAAATTTTATTCTTTTTTTAAACTTTTTGAATTCGATATTGATTTTTTTAAAGAAATATGGTATATTACTTTTATATAAAAAATTTTTTTGATGGGGGTGAATTATGAAATCATTAGCTTTAATTTTTATAATTATTGGTTTAGTAATTATATTATCGGTTTTCTGGGGATATTCTTTAACTTTCTGGAGGATTATCGAATTTATTGTTGGATGTGGATTTATTATTATAGGTTTTAATCCTACACAAAAAGTTGAAATTACAAAAAATAATAGAAAATTGATTTTAAATGGTAAAGATGCTGAAAAAGTAATAGATGATATTTTAGAACCTCAAAATGGATGGTTTTTCAAACTATTAAAAAGGACTCATAGAAATTTCAGATTTAAAAGCCTTATATTCGGCTTAATATCTGGAATAACATTAATATTAGATAGTCTAAACATCATTAAAACTGAACTAAGCTTCTGGGAAATATTATTAGTGATAGTAGCAGCATGGTTAATAGCTTCTGGACTTTCCAGAATATTTCTAAGGAGGAAATAAAATGATAATGGGAATTATTTCTGTACTCATAGGTATCCTAATCTTTGCCAGTTTGATTTTTAAAGTATCTTTTACTATAAGCGCTGTAATAGAATTAATTCTTGCATTAATATTTATTTTTGATGGAATGAAAATATTTAAAAAAATAAAAAGTGAAAATCTAGGAAATCTTATATTTGGTATTATTTTGCTTTTTGATCTTTTTAATCTTTTTGATTTTAACGCTTCTGTTGGAGAACTAATTCTATTATTTATAGGTTCTCAATTATTATCAAGTGGTTTAGTGACTTTGTTTTTTAGAGACCTTTCTCTAAAATATTCTAAAAATTATCAAACACAAAATAATAAAATCTTTGAAATTCAAAATGACAAACCCCTGGAATTAAATCTTGACCTTGATTGGAATAAATGTAATATTATATCTCATAATGAAAGCACTTTAAAAATAAGCAGTAAATACAACAAATCCATATTTAAACAAAAAATTGATTTTAAAGATAATATTTTAAATTTTGAGGAAAAATTAAGAATTAATTCTATTAACATACCAGAAAGAGCACAAAGCAGCATTTATATACCTTATAAAACAAATACTATTTTTAACGTTCAATCTAATGTAAGTGATTTAATGTTGGACTTATATGAAATAAATTCAAATTATATAAAAATAAATTCAAAAGCGTCAAAACTACATTTAATTCCCTCATCAAAAAGTGATTCTAACATTGATATTAACATTCAAGTAAGTAATCTGATATTGGAAATACCTTCTAATGTTTTTGTTGTTATTAATTACATCGGAGATATTACATTAAAAGATTTAAATAATTTTATACAAAAAGATGATTCTACACTTGTTTCAAATAATTTTGAAATGTCACAATATACCTGCAAAATAAATATTTCCTCTGAAATGTCAAAAATATCCTCATTTATGAGTTGAAAAACTCTCAATAAAATGCCGCTATGCGGCATTTTAGTTTGTAGACAAACTTTATAATTAAATACAAAGTATTTTCAAAAATAATATTCACTCATACGGAAAATTCTAAATCCTCAAAAATATTCATTCCCGGCGGTCGCTCAAACGCACATCCTGATTGGTTTCGCTTAAAATCACATCCATGTGATTTTATCCGCCTTCATTCATATTTTTTCGGGAATTTTCAAGTATTCGTTCATATTATTTTTTTAGAAAATACTTTGTCAACAGTCTGTGCCGCTATGCGGCATTTTATTTTTTTAGGATAAAAAGTTTTTTTAAAAGAAATATATTAATGAGTACTATCGCAGGAGGCGATTAAATGAATAGAGGACTTTACATTTCCACTATGGGGATGCTTGCTAATATGGCTCAATTAGATACAATTTCAAACAATCTTGCAAATGCTGATACAACAGGGTATAAAAAAGATGAAATAACCTTTAAAGCGTATCTAAAAAAAGAATTTAGAAATTATGATTCAGTAGACATAAAAAGAGGAAAACATGTTGGTTACATGGAAACAGCTTTGGTTGCAGATGAAACAAAACCAATAATATCTCAGGGACAAATAGTAGAAACAAATAATCCTACAGATTTCGCTATTTTTGGTGATGGTTTTTTCAAGGTCGAAAGAAACGGAAAAATTTATTACTCTAGAAATGGCGAATTCAAAAGAAACCAGGAAGGATATCTGGTTACATCAGAAGGGGATTACCTATTGGATTCAAACAATAAACATATTCAAGTACCTAAAAATTTTACCGTTGATGAATCAGGAAATATTTATAACGGCACTCAATCTACAGGACAAAAAATTTCAATAGTTAATCTTAAAAAACCTTCTAAATTTGGTATTAATCTTTTTACCGGAACTGAAGTTGTATCAAATAACTATAAAATAATACAGGGCAGTATAGAAAAATCAAACGTTAATACATTAAAAGAGATGATTAATTTAATAAACGCTAATAGAGCTTTTAATATATTAGAAAAATCTGTGCAAACTCAAGATTATATGACTGGAAAAATCATAGAAAGTGCTCAAAGAATATAAAAATAATATAATTTCAAGGAGGAAAAGAATATGTTAGTATCTCTTTATTCTGCATCTACAGGGATGATTGCTCAACAAAGAAGACTCGACACAATATCTAATAACTTATCTAACGTAGACACTACAGGTTATAAAGCTCAAAGGATTGAGTTTCAAGATTTATTATACACTCCCATAAAAGAAGCTGGAACTCCAACAGCTCAAAATTCTGTGTTACCTACTGGAGAATATGTTGGACATGGTGTAAAAATAGGAGCTACGAATAGAATTTTCACCCAGGGAAACATCGAACAAACTGGCGGAACATTTGATATGGCAATTATGGGAGATGGTTTCTTTCAAGTCCAATTACAAGATGGAAGAATAGCATATTCAAGAGATGGTTCATTTAAAGTAGATTCAAATGGAAGACTTGTAAATTCTCAGGGCTTATTATTTGTTCCAAACATTACTTTACCTACAAATGCAGAAAGTGTTAATGTTTCACCTGATGGAATTGTCAGTGCAAAATTACCTGATGGAACAATTCAAAATGTTGGAAACATCACTCTTGTAAAATTTGTAAATCCCGCTGGTTTAAAAGCTATTGGAAGTAATCTCTTTTTATCAACTCCAGCATCAGGTGTAGCAACTGAAGGTATTCCAAATCAAGATGGATTTGGTTCAATTGAACAGGGCTCTTTAGAAAAATCAAATGTTGATGTTGTAAAAGAAATGGTTAATATGATAGTTGCTCAAAGAACATATGATTTAAACGCAAGAGCTGTACAAACTGCAGATGACTTCTTAAGAACAGTAGGAACATTGAAGAGATAATAATTAATAGGAGTTAAAATTATGAATGTGGAGTTGATTATAGATTATTCCATCAGAATAGGCATTAGTATAATAGTTTTAATACTAACAAAAATATTTTCAAAGATCACCTATTCTTCAGTTATAAAAATTGTTGAAAAAGCAGGAAAATCATTATCTTATAAAAATACCTTAAAGGTATTAATAAATATTGCTTCATATACACTTGGCGGTTTTATTATTTTATCTCTTATATTTAAAGATTTTATGCCATTTTTAACTGGATTAGGAGTTTCTGGTGTAATTGTAGCTTTTGCAATACAGGAACCATTAGCTAATTTTATTTGTGGAATTCTTTTAATGTTTTCAAAAACAATAAAAGAAGGCGATGCAATTGAAGTAAATGGGGTTTCTGGAAGTGTTAAACAAATCGATTTAAATCACACCATAATAAATACTTTTGATGGAAAACTGGTAAGAATACCAAACAAAACCATGTGGAGTAGCTCTATCACTAATTACTGGCCTTCAGATATTAGGAGAAGTGAAATAAATATCGGCGTGTCATATGATACAAATTTAAATGATTTCTTAGAAATAATCAACGGATACCTTAAGAAATCAAATCTTATATATAAAGATGAAAACCACAATCCCATCGTTTTGTTTTCCGGATTTGGAGCTTCTTCAATAGATTTTTCCATAAAATTCTGGTTAAAAAAAGAGGATTTTTTTGAAGGAACAAAAAAAATTGCTACAGAGATTTTTGATTTATTAAACAAAAATAATATAGAAATTCCATTTAATCAACTTGATGTTAATATAAAAAACGGTGGAAAATAATTCCACCGTTTTATTATATTACAGCAACTTTTGATAATAATTGAGGATTATCTAATAATATACCTGCCCCCTGTGCAACGCATAATTGAGGATTTTCTGCAACTTCAGTTTTAACTCCTGTCCTTTCTTCAAATAATTGTGACAACCCACGTAAATTAGCTGTTCCACCTGCAAGATAAATGCCATTTTTCAATATATCTGCCGACAACTCTGGTGGTGTATTTTCTAATACAGCCTTTGTTTTCTGAATTATTTCATCTAAAACGCCTTCTATAGCCTCAAAAATATCATCTGAATTTATTACCCTTGATGATGGCATTCCACTTGCTATATCCTGACCTCTTACTTCTATTTCCAGCGTTTCAATATCTTTATGCGCTTTACCTATCTCTTTTTTCAAAAGTTCTGCTGTTGCTTCACCAATCAAGAATTTATACTTTCTTTTAATATATTTAATAATCTCTGCATCCATAGCCTCTCCAGCTAATTTTATTGACTCGGAAATAACACTTCCACTTAAACTAATAACTGCAATATCTGTGGTTCCACCACCCAAATCTACTATTAAATGTCCATTTGGTTTTGTTATATCAAGGCCTATACCTATAGCAGCTATAATTGGTTCTAAAACCAAAAAGGCTTTGTTTGCTCCCACCTTTTCTGCAGCATCCTTAACTGCTCTTCTTTCTACATCAGTAGTTCTTGCGGGAATTCCAATTACAAGATTTGGTTTCGATGGTAAAAATCCTGTCTTTGCTTGTTTTATAAAATATCTTAATAATTGTTCAATTAAAGACGGATAAGCAATAACTCCATCCTGCATTGGATGGGTTATTTCGACACCATATGGTGTTTTCCCAATCATCGCTTTAGCTTCATTACCAAAAGCTGCTATTGTATTCGTCAATTTATCAACCGCTACCACAGATGGTTCGTTTATTATTATACCTTCTCCTTTTTTATATACAATAAAAGTTGCTGTCCCTAAATCTATTCCAAGATCATGTTTTGCCATATTCTTTCCTCCCACACTCTATTCTTTTAATATTATACAAGATTTCATTTTAAAAAACAATATGTCCACTCGGTTTTATAAGAAAATTTATAAAAATAATGTGATGAACCATTGAAAATTCCCGAAAAAATTCGAATGGAGCAGGTCAATTTTGCACGGATGCAAAATTGAGTGAAGCCGAACACGGATGTGAGTCTGATACGACCTGCGAGAATGAGAATTTTCGAGGACTCAGAATTTTCACCTGGTGAAGAGCATTATTTTATAATTTTCTTTTACTAATAATTTTTTATAATATTTTTCCACGTGCTTTCTATCCACTGCTGAAAATCATTATAAAAATCAAGGGCTTTATAATCATCATAATAACCATTTGGATTTGTATCAAAAATATTTTCAAACATTACTCCAATTCCACTATAATTCAGATAATCTACACCATCAATCCTTACAACAGAATTCACAATTGCTGGCTTAACATAACTACTTAAAAATTCTCCTGTATTTAATATTAAATCATTAACGTCTATCATATCAGTTGGTTCTGACCGATATTTGCCATCATTTTTGTATAATACAAAATTGCTTTTTACTGTCTTAACATCATTTATTTTATTCCATACTTCCGAAAAAGCTCTCATATTAACTCCAACTAAACTTAACCTATCAAGATAAGAAACCTGTGTATAATAATATTTATATTTATCTATTATATTGTATACCAATGATGATTCGAGATTATTTATATCTAAATCATAAAAAATATCATAATAGAATCCAAATCCTGCAATAGAATATACAGAACCTATAAAATAATCAACTAAGTCTTTAAATTCATATATAATTTCCAGGCTGGTCATATTACATGCATCAAAAGCAAGAATATCTATCTTTGTATTGTATTTTTTTTCATACTCATTAATAACATCTTTTATGTCCTTTATTCTTAAAACTTTATTTGTTGTATCATCCTGTATAATAGCTTTAGGTTGAATTGAGAGACTTTTTGATTCCCATGCCCATCCATTTCCATGATCCCACAAATCCAATGCTTTTACGGTATTATTATTTCTTACTGCTAATTTATCCATAAATTCGAATAATGTTTTTGTTGATGCTGAACTCAACTCACTAGAAAATCCAAAATCCGATGGAGAGAATCTATATTCCATATAATTCCCTTTAAAATTAGAAATAAATATTATTTCATCATTTTTTGCACTCCTATCTCCCAGAATAACAACTGATATATTCAGCAATGATTTCCGTATAGATCTTTCAATTTCATCAATATCCAGATCAAAAAAATAATCTGTTTCGTTTGTTAGCGGATCTTCATATTTCATATCCAGATTATTATCTGCACCACCATATAACAAAAATTGTATCTGTGGTTCCACTTTTTTTATAATATCCGTATATTGTCTTTCTTTATAAAATTCTGTAATTTTTACGGTTACATCATTGTGTAAAATCAAATTTGTTTTTAATTCATAAATTATATCTCCACTATATGAATAAATTTTATTGTTCCCATCATAAATATCAACCTTTACCACTGGTCTTGAAAATTCTAAAACCAGAGGTATTCCTTCTAAATATTCATTTGTTAATAATGGACTTTGTTTATCAAAGGTTATACATGAAGATAAAAAAAAGGAAATAACTAATGTTAAAACAAAAAAGATGGATTTTTTCATATTTCACCTCTAAATTATTATATAAATGGCGGCATAACTGCCGCCGTCAATTTTTATGATGCATATGCTACACTTCTTTTTTCTCTAATAACCGTAACCTTAATAACTCCTGGATATTCCATAGTTTCCTCTATCTGAGCAGAAATATCTCTTGCTAATTTATCTGCTAAAGCGTCATCTATTTTATCAGGCTGTACTATAACCCTTAATTCTCTTCCTGCTTGAATAGCATAGGCTTTATCAACATGTCTGAACCCTTTTGCTATTTCTTCTAATTGCTCTATTCTTCTAATATAATTTTCAAGTGTTTCTCTTCTGGCACCAGGTCTTGCTGCAGAAACTGCATCAGCTGCACCTACAATCACTGCTTCAGGTGTCATTGGATCTACTTCATTATGATGATATTGAATTGCATTTACTACTTCCAACTTTTCATTATATCTTTTTGCAATTTGGCCACCAACTATAGCATGTGATCCTTCAACCTCATGATCAATTGCCTTTCCAATATCGTGTAACAGCGCTGCCCTTTTAGCCAATTCAACATTTAATCCTAATTCAGCAGCCATTAAACCTGCAAAGTTTGCCACTTCAATTGAATGTTCTAATACATCCTGACCATAACTTGTTCTGAATTTTAATCTACCTAACAATTTTACTAATTCTGGATGCAATGGTTTAATTCCAACCCTCATTACTGCTTCTTTTCCAGCTTCTTTAATTATATCTTCTAATTCTTTCTTTGTTTTTTCATAAACTTCTTCTATTCTGGCTGGATGAATTCTACCATCTGCAACCAATGCTTCAAGTGTTCTTTTTGCTATTTCTCTTCTCAATGGATTAAATCCAGAAATAACTACAACTTCTGGTGTATCGTCAATAATCAAGTCACAACCCGTCATCTTTTCAAATGCCCTGATATTTCTTCCTTCTCTACCTATAATTCTACCCTTCATATCATCTGTAGGCAATGCAATTGTAGAAGTTGTAATCTCTGAGGTTACATCTGATGCATATCTTTGGACAGCTATACTTACTACCCATTGCGCATGTCTTTTCGCATCTTCCTCATATTCTTCTTTCAAAGATTTATATTTTTGAGCTAATTCTAATTCATATTTTTCTTTTGCTTCATTTAAAACCTTTTCTCTTGCTTCTTCCATTGTCAAATTAGCTATTTCATATAATTTATTTTCTAATTCCTCTTTTAATTTTTGTGTTGCTTCTTTCTCTTTATCCAATTTGCTTTTTAATTCTTCAAGATTTTGTTCCTTTCTATCTATCATTTCTTCTCTTCTAATTAATCTTTCTTCCATTGATTTTAATTCTTCTTTTTCAAGCTTTAATTCCCTGTTAAACTCATCTTTCATTTTTTGAATTTCTTCTTTACTTTCAATAAGCGCTGATTTTACAATATTGTCAGCTTCTTTTTCTGCATTTCTTAATATTTCATTTTTTTCTCTTTTCGCTATTTCTATTTCCATTTTTAATTGTTCTTTTTCAGATTTTAATTTTTCAATAAATTCCTTATTCCCTTTTTCTAATCCTTTATTTAACCCTATTTTATATAAAACACCAGATATTATTGCTAAAAGTACAATAATAATTATATATAAAACATCCATCTTTATTCACCTCCAACTTCGTCTAATACTTCTTCAATCAAATATGATTCAAAACCTCTTTTATAAATATATTCTTTTATTTTTCTTTTATCTTTTTTTAGTTTCATTTGAGATAAAACTATATCACGAATAATTTCTTTCAAATTAACTTCTTCCAACACCTTATTTATAGCCTTATATATAGTATCTTCTTCTATATGAAACTTGTTTAATAATTCCATTTTTATAATAAATGGACCTTTTTTATTCAACGTTAGTTTATCATATGCATATAAATAAGCAAATAACTCATCATCTAACATTTTAAATTCTTTCAATTTTTCAATAACTCGATCTACTACAGTTAAATTAAATCCTTTTTCTAACAGTCTATTTTTCATTTCAAATTCTGATCTAGCTCTAAATTTTAGTAAATTAACCGCAGCTCTTTGGGCTGCCTCTTCATCAAAAGGGTCAATTATCCTTTTTTTCTTCATCTTTTACCTCAGCTGTCTCTTTAGATGCATTCTCAATTTTTTCTTTTAAATCTTCTGGAATAACAAGGTCTAATTTTTCTCTAATTCTATATTCTATCTCATCAAAAAGGTATGAATTCTTTTTCAAATAATCAAGAGCCTTTATTTTTCCCTGACCAAGACTAATTTCATTTCCAGCTAAATCAGTATATGAAAACCATGCACCACTTCTTTTTACAATATCATTTGCAACTGCCAAATTGAAAATATCATTTTCTTTTGCCAATCCTTCACCATAAATCATATCCACCTTTACTTCCTTAAATGGTGGAGCTACTTTATTTTTAACAACTTTAATATTTACTTCATTACCATAAGCTTCTTTACCTTCCCTTAAAGCTGTTCCCTTTCTAACTTCCATTCTTATTGTGGAATAAAATTTTAATGCCACACCACCAGCTGTAGTTTCAGGATTTCCATATACAACACCTATCTTCATACGTGTTTGGTTGATGAAAATTACGATGGTTTTCGATTTGTTTATACTTCCAGCTAATTTTCTTAATGCCTGTGACATCAATCTTGCCTGTAATCCCATATGGGAATCTCCCATACTACCTTCAATTTCTGCTCTTGGCACCAAAGCTGCTACTGAGTCAATAACTACCAGATCTACAATATTAGATCTTACAATACTATCAACAATTTCTAAAGCCTGTTCTCCAAAATCTGGTTGTGACAATATCAAAGTATCAGGGTTTACACCCAATTTCTTTGCATATTCAAGGTCAAGGGCATGTTCAGCATCAATAAATGCAGCAATTCCGCCTCTTTTTTGGACTTCTGCAATTGAATGCAATGCAAGAGTGGTTTTTCCACTTGACTCATTACCATATATTTCTATAATCCTACCTCTTGGATAACCACCTACACCAAGGGCAACATCAACAGATAATACACCACTTGGAACTATATCCAATTTTCTTTCTTCTTCCAATCCTTTACCTAAAATCATTATTGAACCTTCGCCATAATTTTTCTCTAATTCTTTTACCAATTTATCTAACATATCTTCTTTATTTATGGCGTCTTTTTTAGCTGGTTTTTTAGCCATTAATAATCATTCCTCCCTCAAAATCAATAGTGTACATCTTCTTATATATTGGTCCGGTTTTTGTTAATGTAGATGAATATATATGAACCGCATTTACAGGAACAATAACCTTTTCAACATCTAAAACTTTTATAAGTTTTTCCCAGAAATCTGGAGCTTTTTTTATTCTTCCAACAGTTAAATGAGGATGAAAATCTTTTTCACTATCAGAAACCTGAATCCCTGATAGTTTTAAAGATTTTATAACTTCATTATGTAATTGCTTTAGCGTATTTCCACCTTCAATGCCCAACCAAATAACCCTTGGAAAATCCCTCGTTTTAAAATATCCAACTTTATTTAAAGTAAATGCAAATGTTGGAAATCCTGTTATTCTTTCTTCCATTCTCTTAGCTATTTCTGTAATTTTAGTAATATATGTATCCCCCATAAAATATAATGTTAAATGAACATTCTCGGGTTTTGTCCAGTTACCTTTAAAACCCATTCTTTCAAGTTTTAAAATTGTATCTCTTAAAATATCTCTAACACTTTGATTTACATCGAGTGCTATGAATGTCCGTAAATGTTTATTTCTGTTATTCATATTACTCCCCCTTAAGATAGACTAAATTCTTCACCAAATAGTTATAACCAGAAAATAACGAAAAGAAAGTTGTCAAAATAACAAGCACAAGATTAACTGTGTCTAAAAAAGAAAATAATGGCGTTAAATAAAGTGAAGCTATTAATATTGTCTGTGAAAAGGTTTTTAATTTTCCCCACTTGTCTGCAGCTACCACAACGTTCTTATTAGCCAAAAACATTCTTAATCCACTAATAAAAATATCTCTAACAATTATAATAGCAACAAACCATCCTGAAACTTTATGCATTTCTAAAAAAGCAATAAATAAAGCATTAATGAGTATTTTATCCGCAATTTGATCCATAAATTTACCAAAATCGCTAACAAGATTATACTTTCTTGCTATATATCCATCAAGTAAATCTGTTAGAGAAACAAGAATATATACAAAAAATGCAATTAAATAGTATTTTTCATCATATGTAATAATAAACATAGGTATTGTTGCCAATATTCTTATAAACGTCAGTATATTTGGGGCCGTCCATAACGTCATCTTATTATACCCTCCAGATCATATTCCGATGAATTCACTATTTCAACATCTACAAAATCACCTAATTCCAATTTATCTTCAGATTTAAAAAATACATTCCCATCTATCTCAGGAGCATCTGAGTAAGCTCTACCTATATATACACCATTTTCATACTCTTCAACTAAAACTTTTAAAGTCATACCTACAAATCTTTCAAGCCTTTCTGTGGATATTTCTTTTTGTAATTCCATCAACTCTTCCATTCTTTTTTCTTTAATTACATCATCAACCTTATTCGGTAACAAATAGGAAGGTGTTCCTTCTTCATCAAAATATGTAAAAGCACCTAATCTATCAAATTCAACTTCATCAACAAAATCCATTAATGCTTCAAAATCTTCATCTGTTTCTCCAGGAAAACCTACAATTATTGTAGTTCTAATTATTGCATCAGGATTCTTTCTTATTTTAGCGATAATATCTTTTAATTGCTGAGTTTTTCTAACTCTTCCCATTAAATTCAATACATTATTTGAACCATGTTGCATAGGAATATCAAAATACTTTACAACTTTATCAAGTGAATTTATCGCCTCTATAATTTCATCATTGATGAAATCAGGATGTAAATACATTACTCTTATCCAGAAATCACTTTTAATAGAATTAATTTCTTTTAAGAGTTCTGGTAATGCTTGTTTTTTATACAAATCAACACCATATAATGTATTATCCTGTGAAACAAGAACAATTTCTTTTACTCCATTTTTTATTAAAAATTCTGCTTCTTTTTTGATATCCTCAATTTCTCTACTAACAGGATCTCCTTTAAAATACGGGATAGAACAAAAAGCACATTTCCTATTACACCCATCTGCAATCTTAATATATGCATATGGTTTATCTTGAACTATACGATAATCACATTTATAAACATCATATGGTTTTGATAATTTAAAATAATAATTTTTCTTTTCTATTGCTTCAACAATTTTTGCCGGTGGAACGACACCTATTAATCCATCAACCTCTGTCAATTCTTTTTTTAAATCATCATAATATCTCTCAACAAGACATCCAATAGGAATAATTTTCATGTTAGGGTTTTCTTCTTTCAAAGATACAATATTAAAAATTTCATTTATAGATTCTTCCTTTGCTGGTTCAATAAACCCACAAGTATCTATAATAGAGTAATTTGCTTCAACAGGATTATCCGTTAATTCATATCCTTTTTGTAAAAAAATACCTTTTAAAACATCCATATCTGCCTCGTTTTTCGGGCAGCCCAATGTCAAAATATATACTTTTTCCTTCATATTATCCTCCTAAAATAAGTCTAATTATAATTATAACATATTTTTCCTTATTCGCCGATATTTTAGAGAACAAAAAATTAAAAATTTACATTAATTAAAACAAAAATAGTGAACATAAGTTCACTATTCAGACTGTTGACAAAATAAAATATGAAAAAATAATATGAGAGAATCCTTGAAATTTCCCGAAAAAATGTGAATGGAGCCTGACAATTTTGCATGGATGCAAAATTGAGCGAAACCGAACACGGATGTGAGTTTGAGCGACAGGCAAGAATGAGCATTTTTGAGGAATAAGAATTTTCACCGGATGAACGAATATTATTTTGAATATTTTATTTTGCACTTTGTCTACAAACTGAATAGTGAACATAAGTTCACTATTTTTCTAAAATTATACTTATTATTGTCCCCTTGCCTTTTATTGAATTAACCCGCAATCTCGCATTTTGAAAAATAACAAATCTTTCTAAGAAAACAGTACCAAGCCCCGTACCATTATCCTTTGTAGTAAAAAATGGTTTCAAATATTTTTCCTTCTCGGTTTTATCCATTCCTATTCCATTATCTGCTAACATAATTTTATAACATCCCTTTTTTCTCAACATTTTTACAATTATAATACTTTGATCTTTTTTCATTAAAACAGCATCTATAGAATTTTGAATCACATTAAACATTGCCGATTTAAAAAGCCATTCATCACTTTTGATTTCAACATTTACCATATCCTGTACAATAAATTTAATCTGAGGATATACCTTTTTAAAATTATTTATCACATCATTTATTACCAGATTTAAACTAAACAATTTAATATCTTCTGGTATTTTAAATAATTCTAGCGTTTCCTGAACTATGTTTTGAATATTGTCAATTTCATTTTTTACTTGATTTAAATAGTTTTTATCATTTGTAAGCTCATACATTTGGAACGTCATTTTTAACCTTGCTATAGGTGTTTTTAAACCATGAGCAGCGTTGGCAAGTATTTCTCCAAGCCTTGCAAAATGTCTGGCATTTTCAAGATTCTTTTTTAATTTTTTATATGTAGTAATATCATTTACAGCTATAATTATAAAATTGCTTTTTTTACTTATAATCAATTGCAAATTTTTCCTTAATTTTTTAGAATATACTTCATATATACCAGATTCTAATGTGATTTTTATTCCACTTTTAATAAATATTTTTGAAAGTTGCATTCCATATTTCAGCGTAATGTTATGAAAAATTTCTTTAGCTTTATGATTGGATCTTTGTAAAATATTATTTTCATTAAAAACCAATAATCCTGAACCTATGCTATCAAAAATGGCATTAAATTTCTCATAATATTCTTTTAATCCTTCTCTCTCTCTTAATAATAATAATGAATATGTTCTGATCATTTCATCCAATTCTCGTAATAAACCAGAATATTCCAGATTATAATGTTTGGTAGTATAAGCATTACCTTTATGTAATATTCTCCTGATTCTTTTTTCTATAAATATATATACGATAAAATACAAAAAAACAAAACTTATTGGTATTAAATACCAATAAGCTAAAAGATGTAAGAAATAAAAAACAAAAAGCATCACTATAGTATGTATAATAGATATCTTTTCCGACAGATCCCAACCTAATAGGTTTCTTTTCTTAATACTACTTCCACTCCTTCCGAACTCAATTCTAAAAATTCTTTTGCGTTACCCTGATTAATTGCTATTTCCAAATACCCAGAACTTTCCGGATGAATCAAAAGCTCTCCTGGTAACACATCACTAAATACTCTTTCATAATATGCTTTAAACTTTTTATTTTCAAAGTGAATCATTATTTCATCATCTTTTTTAAATAATGTTTCACCAAGTTCAGCAGGTATATTTGTTTGAACATTCCCAAATGTATCAAAGAATATTATTTCACCTTCAATTGCGTCATTTTTAATTTCTGGTGCCTTATATCTAAATAGATTTATGGTATTAATTTCAGAACCAAATTCTTCAATCGGAACTCCTTTTGACAAATATGCAGCTACTGGAGAAAATATATCCCTTCCATGAAATGTTGTAGAATACCTCTTTCTAAAATAATATTTCTCATTATTAATTTCTATTAATTTATCAATACCATATTCTTCTGCTACAAGAGTTAATAATCCATTGTCCGGTGCAACAAAATAAAAATTCCTTTTTTTTGCCTTTAAAATAATGGGCTTTCTACTACTTCCTACACCAGCATCTATAACACTTAAAAATATTGTTCCTTCCGGGAAATCCTTAGAAAATCTATATAAAATATGCGCATTAATTTTAGGATCAAATTTTCTTGTGTCATGTAACACATCTATTATTTCAGCATTTTTATTAATGGTTTTCATTACTGCTTTACAAACACCTACATAATAACTATCATTCCCCCAATCAGTGAAAAAGGCTATCATTTATTATATACCTCCCCCCATATAATCCTCTCTTTTTTTGTGAATATTCAACAATTTAGAATCACCATCTGTAGATTTTAACCTAATTGTTTTATATTTCAAATCATGATATGTAGTAATTCTTCTTATTGTTCTGGTTTTGGATCTCATAACTATGCTTTCAGTAATAGCTTTACCCTTATAAAAATGAACGCCTTTTAAGAAATCACCATCTGTTACTCCGGTTGCTGAAAACAAAACATTTTCTCCTCCAGCTAAATCTTCTGTATAATATACCTTATTCAAGTCCCAACCTTCAATCAACAGTTTTTCCTTTTCTTCTTCGGTTTGAGGCCACAACTGAACCTGCAATTCTCCTCCCAATGTTCTTAAAGCACCTGCGGCTAATACTGCTTCTGGAGAACCTCCAATACCTATATATATATCAACACCACTATCTGGCATAGCAGTTGCTAAAGCTGCTGCAATATCTCCATCGCCAATTAGTTTTATTCTGGCTCCAACTTCTCTTATTTCTTCAATAATTTTCTTATGTCTATCTCTATTTAAAACTACTACTGTTATTTCACTAACTGGAACCTTCAACGCTGCCGCCGCAACTCTTAAATTTTCTCTAATAGAACTTCTAATATCCAGTAATCCCCTTAATTCCGGACCAACCGCAAGCTTATACGAATAAAATGTTGGCAAATATGCTAATTTACCTTTTTCTGCCAAAGTCATAACACTAATTGCATTTGGTAATCCATAAGCCACAAGTCTTGTTCCATCTATTGGATCAACAGCTATATCATATTCCTCATCATCTTCATTCCATGTTCCAACCTTTTCACCAATATACAACATTGGAGCTTCATCTTTTTCACCTTCACCAATTATCACAGTACCTTTTATTTCTATATAATCCAGCATTCCTCTCATAGCATCTACTGCTGCTTGATCCACAGCATTTTTATTACCCATCCCCAAATGCAAACTACTAGTCAAAGCTGCCGCTTCTGTGACTCTAACCAAATCAAGAGTTATTTCTCTATCTACTTTATTTGGCATGAAATCCCCCCTATGATAAAATATTTATTTAACCAATATCAAGCATTATTATTATACTAAAAAAAAATTTTTTTTTAAACCTCTATTTTTACCCATATAAATTGAATAAATGTAATTATAATCAATAACAGATTTTATGACCCTCTTTACATACTTTGAAAAAAAACATCAATATGATACAATTTAATTGTAATAGAATAATTTTAATCATATTTTCCGGAGGTGAAAAAAGGTGGAGATAAAAAAGCTTCAAGAAAAACTTACAAGAAAAAAAGTGTCTGTATGGAAAAAAAGAGATAGGAAAATTATTGATGAATATTCTAAAGGTTATAAAGATTTTATTGATTATTCAAAAACAGAAAGAAAAGCTGTTGAATATAGCGTGAAAGAATTAGAAAAACATGGATTTAAACCTTTAGATTTCTATTTAGAAAAAGGCAAAATCGAAGATGGTGACAAAATATATTATGTTAACAATTCAAAAGCCATTTTCGCTATTAAAATAAAAGGTAATATAACAAATGGTATTAGTCTTGTTGGTGCTCATCTTGATGCTCCAAGACTTGATTTAAAACCAGAACCAATAATCGAAGATACAGACATAGCTATGGCAAAAACTCATTATTATGGTGGAATAAAAAAATATCAATGGTTAAATATCCCTCTTGAATTGCATGGCGTTGTTATTAAAAATGATGGAACAAAAATAGATGTTTCAATTGGAGATAAACCTGAAGATCCTGTATTTGTAATATCAGATTTATTACCACATCTTGATAGAAGAAAAGGTGAAGTTTCTGAAGTATTTAAAGGAGAAAATTTAAATTTATTATTAGGAACAATATCAATATCTTATGAAGAAGAAGTAAAAGAAGGAGTAAAATTAAATATTTTAAATATTTTGCACGAAAAATATGGTATTGTTGAAGAAGATTTAATTTCTGCAGAATTAGAAGTAGTACCTTCATTACCAGCAAGAGATGTTGGATTGGATAGATCATTAATTGCTGCTTATGGTCATGATGACAGAATATGTTCTTACACTGCATTAACTGCTTTAATAGAAGCAGAACCAGAAATAAGAAGCGCTGCAATTTTATTAGTGGATAAAGAAGAAATCGGAAGCGATGGAAATACCGGCGCAAAACATCATTTCTGGATTACTATACTAAAGAAATTATTAAAACTCCAAGGAAGCATTAATATTGAATTGGATATAGACGATACATTATTAAATTCTACTTTATTATCAGCAGATGTTTCCGCTGCACTTGATCCAAACTTTAAAGATGTTCATGATCCAGCTAATGCCCCAAAATTAGGTTATGGAATAGCAATAGCAAAATATACTGGAGCCAGAGGAAAGGTTGCAACTAATGATGCAAATGCAGAAGTTTTCGGTAAATTAAGAAAAATATTCAATGAAAATGGTGTTATCTGGCAAACAGGTGAATTAGGCAAAGTAGATCAAGGTGGCGGTGGAACAATAGCAAAATTCTTTGCCGAAAAAGGTTTAAGTGTTATTGATGCTGGTGTTGCACTCTTTGGGATGCATTCACCATACGAATTAGCTTCAAAAGCCGATTTATACGAAACATATTATGCTTATAAAGTATTTTTAAACAAAAATTAATCGGGAGTGAAATTTTGAAAATTTTTGCAGGTCACCCAATCCATTTAATGGAATTTGAAAATGATAATATAAATTTGAATATTACCTCCCACTCCTGGTCTTTTTTAGGCCAGAGTGGGGTTTCTATGATATTAAATAAAGATACGATAAGCCTTTTCGATGGTTTATCTGAAGAAAATCTAACTCCTTTTGAAGAAAGAGTAATAAATATAAATGATGAAAATAAAATATGTTTCCTGTTACAACATGAAGGTTTCAAATTTGAAAATTATTTTTATGCTAAAATGAGAAATATTGATTTAATCGTTTTAAGAATAGACTTATTAAATAAATCTCATTATGACTATCTTTTAAATGTTATTATTTCAAATATGTTTCTCGTAAAAATACCTATTTTATTGTTCAAAATATTTAAAGAATCTCACGAGATATCTTACTTCTATCCAGATAGAAATGATTACATTATTTTCAAAGATTCTCCATATGCTTATATTGAAATAAACAAAACAAAAGACAATATAATTATGCTACATGGTTATTATAGAAATATGATTCACAACAAATTGTCTTCTTTTTTGAAAAAAGTAGGTGACCTCAATGAAAAATATAATTGATATTTTAATTGAAAAATGGTTATTCAAAGTAATAAAACATGCTTATTATAAACCTTTCAAAGAAATAAAAAATGATGAATCTCATTTTTACTTCATAAATTTTGGAACATTATCGTTGAATTTTTTTAAATTAAAACCTTTATCCAATTTTACTCAACAATTAAGAAATTGCCTTAATTTCAAAAACAAACTGGGTATTATCACATTAAATAACTGCCCATCAAAATATATACGCTATATATCGGAAATTGCAGAAATTTTTGATGTGCCCCTTATTGCGATTATTAAAAAAGATGTATATTTACTAAAAGAAAATACTCTTAAAAAAATAAAAAATAACGATTCGCTTTATCTCAAAACTACAAAATTCTATTTTTTAAATAATTCTTCTGAATTATTGTATCAATTAATGGATATCAGACTAGAAAATCCGGATTTTTTAATAGTGAATAATTCACTTTGTAAATTAGAAAATTTTGATCAAAATGCTATATCCTCTTCATTATCAACATATTTATTATCCATTGACAATAATAAAATTACTATTTTCAAACCAGAAAATAATAAACCTATTGAATATAAATTAAAAGAGCATTTTATTTTAAAGTTCAATCTTAATACTCTTGCCAAATATAAAAATGGAATAACAAAACTCGATGAAAAGAAACTTGAAATATTACTCAAATACATCTAATCGACTCAAAAGAGTCGATTTCAATTTGTAGGCAAAGTGCAAAATAAAATATTCAAAATAATATTCGCTCATCCAGTGAAAATTCTTATTCCTCAAAAATGCTCATTCTTGCCTGGCGCTCAAACTCACATCCATGTTCGGTTTCGCTCAATTTTGCATCCATGCAAAATTGCCAGGCTCCATTCACATTTTTTCGGGAATTTCCAAGGATTCTCTCATATTATTTTTTCATATTTTATTTTGTCAACAGTCTGTAATCGACTCGAAAGAGTCGATTTTTTTTAATATAAAATCCTTGTATTAGTTACAAAAAGTACAAAATATAATTTGACTTTTTTTGTCTAATTTAGTATAATAACATTAGAATAAATATGACAAAAAAAGGAGGAATTAAAATGTTGTTAGAAGTGAAAAATCTTAGGGCTAAAGTTATCGAAGATGACAAGGAAATATTAAAGGGAGTTAATTTAAATATAAAATCGGGAGAAATTCACGTTTTAATGGGGCCAAATGGTTCTGGTAAATCAACATTATCTAATGTTATAATGGGTTCTCCAAAATTTAAAGTTATAGATGGAGAAGTATTATTTGAAGGAGAAAATATTTTAGATTTAGATACCAATGAAAGAGCAAAAAAAGGAATATTCTTAACATTTCAGCACCCACAGGAAATAGATGGAGTTAAAATGAGACAATTTTTAATAAACGCATACAGACATATGCATCCAGACGAAAAAGTTTCACCAATTGAATTAAATAAGAGATTAATGAAATTATGTGAAGATATAAATCTAAAACCAGAATTTTTAGATAGATATGTTAATTCTGGCTTCTCCGGCGGAGAAAAGAAAAAAAGTGAAATTTTACAATTATTCTTCTTAAAACCAAAATTAGTTATTATAGACGAAATAGATTCCGGACTTGATGTTGATGCATTAAAAGACGTTGCTGAAGCTATTAATAAATTAAAAACTGATGATATGAGCGTATTAATGATTACACATTATCAAAGAATATTAAAATACTTATATCCAAATTTTGTTCATGTATATGTTGATGGAAAAATAGTATACACAGGAGATGCTCATCTTGCTGAAGAAATTGAAGAAAAAGGTTATGCTGTATTAAGTGAGTATACAGACATCGAAGAAGTTAAGGAGTGGTAATATGAAAGATGTTAATGAAATAAATTATGAAGATTTGATGATAAATCAGTCAAAATTCGACTTCAGAAATGAAGCTAAATATGCATATAAAACTCCTCCCGGATTAAATGAAAAGGTTATAAGGGAAATATCTGAAGCTAAAAATGAACCCAAATGGATGTTGGAGCATAGATTACAAGCATTTAAAATATTTGAGAATTATCATGAACCTCATTTTGGTGTTGATATAAGAAAGTTAGATTTAAGTAAAATAGTTGCATATATGAAACCAGATGCAAAAAAATCTAATTCATGGGAAGATGTACCTGAAGAAATTAAGGATACTTTTGAAAAATTAGGAATTCCAGAAGCAGAAAGAAAAGCATTAGCAGGAGTTGGCGCACAATATGATTCAGAAGTTGTATATCAGCACATACAAAAAGAATTAAATGATTTAGGCATTGTATTTTTAGATATGGAAACTGCTGTTAAAGAATATCCTGATTTAGTAAAGGAATATTTTATGAAATTAGTTCCTTCACATAATCATAGATATGCTGCTTTACATGGAGCATTATGGAGCGGAGGTTCATTCTTATACGTTCCAAAAGGCGTAAAAGTCCCTTTACCTTTACAAGCTTACTTCAGAATGAATAACCCAGGGATGAGTCAATTAGAACACACATTAATTATTGCTGATGAAGGATCAGAAGTTGAATTCATTGAGGGATGTTCTGCTCCGTTTTATAATGTAACCAATTTGCACGCTGGTATGGTTGAAATATATGTAAAAAAAGGGGCTAAGATGAAATATTCTACAATTCAAAACTGGAGTAAAAATACATATAATTTAAATACCAAAAGAGCTATTGTAGATGAGGATGGTTCTATGGAATGGGTATCTGGCTCATTAGGTAGTTTTAAAACTATGTTATATCCAATGACTATTTTAAGAGGAAAAGGTGCTAAGAATAGTTCCGTTACCTTAACATATGCTGGGCCAAATCAACATCTTGATACAGGTTCTAAAGTATTTCATTTAGCTCCTTATACAAGTTCTATTGTAAATGCAAGAAGTATCAGTATTGGTGGCGGTTGGGCATTTTACAGAGGTTGGGTAAAAATTGGAGAAAATGCAAAAGGCGCTAAATCTTCTGTAGAATGTAATGCTTTAATGCTTGATAACAAATCAAAGAGTGATACAGTTCCATTAATAGAAGTATTTACTGACGATGCAGATGTTGGGCATGAAGCTAAAATAGGAAGAATTTCTGAAGAACAAATATATTATTTAATGTCAAGAGGGCTATCAGAAATAGATGCTAAAAACATGATTGTTAGAGGATTTATTGAACCACTAGTAAAGGAATTGCCTTTAGAATATGCTCTTGAATTGAATAAGTTGATTAATTTAGAAGTGGAATCTTCTATTGGATAATTAAATGATTTTTATAAATTTTTATCACCGGAGGTGTATTTATGTATGAAAAAGCGCTTATTTTGAGGCATGATGATTTTTTTGCAACAGAATGGACAGTGCCAGAGATAGAATCTGATAAAGATTATGGTATAATTGAAATAGATGAATCAAAAAAAATTTTTACAAATAATAAACTAAACGAATTTAGATTAAATAGATATGAAGAATATAAAAAATTAGGATTTCCAAAATGGAAAAGATCGAGATTAAACGGCTTTGATCCACTTCCATTCATTTCTAAATTCAACACTCTAACTTCAGAGAATCTTAAAAGTTTAAATGATCTTGATGATGAAGGTATTGAAATATTAAATGATATGGATTTTGATGGTTCTCATAGAAAATTTTTATTGATGTCTGATATATTTTTCAATAATGGATTCTACTTAAAAACAGAAAAAAATCAAAAAAATGATGTTTATACAACTGAATCAATAATCGACAATAAAAATCCTTTATACGATTTAGGAATAATAAACTTAGCAGAAAATAGTAAAGCTACATTAATCAGATTTGTAAAATCAAATGGAAATAGTTCAAAAATATCCTCTTTAAGGGGAAAACTAAATGAAAATTCTGAATTAACTTTAATTAACTTGAATTTATTTGAAAATGATATATCTACAGACAATATATTCTTTGATATTGGTGAAAATGCCAAATTAACAATATATGATATTAATATAGGTGGAAAAGTTACAGCTCCTCATATTGTTGTTAGAATGGCTGCAAAAAAAGGAAATGTAAACATATATCCATACTATTTAACTCAAGATGAAGAAATTATAGATATGTTTTATTTAATAAGATATTATGCTCCAGAAACATTTGGTCACATTTTAGGTCATGGGGTATTAATGGATTCTTCAAGAGTTGTATTTAGAGGTAATCTTGATATCAAAAAAGGTGCAAAAGAAGCTGATGCTGGTGAGCAAGATTTCAATCTTATACTTTCAGAAAAAGCAAGAGTAATGGCTTATCCTTCATTATACGTTGATGAAAATGATGTTACTGCTGGTCATGCTGCAAGTATTGGAAGTATTGAAGAAGATCAATTGTATTATATGATGACAAGAGGATACAGTAAGAATGAAGCGAAAAAGGAAATTGCAGCTGGTATTTTTGAACCATCTATTGAGTTTATAAGCAAATACAATACTAAATTAGCGGGGGAATTAAGAGATGTTATACAAAAAAGATTTGATAGAGAGTTTTCCGATTCTTAATAGACAAATAAATGGAAAAAAATTAGTATATTTTGATAATGCTGCAACTACATTAACTCCAGTTAATGTAACCAATGCTATTAAAGATTTTTATGATTATCATAATGCAAATGTGCATCGCGGTGCACATTTGCTTTCTAACGAAGCAACAGAAATGTATGAAAATGCAAGAAAAACTGTAGCTAAGTTTATTAACGCTAAAACACAAGAGATAATTTTCACAAGAGGCACAACAGAATCTATTAATCTATTTGCATATTCAATAGGAAAAAGCGGATGGCTAAAAAACAAAGAAGTTTTAATTACATCAATAGAACATCATTCTAATTTTGTTCCATGGCAACAATTGTCTAAAACTTTTGATTTTACTGTAAAATACTACAATCCAGAAAATGGAATTTTTAATTTAGATGAATTTATATCTAATATAACAGAAAACACTAAATTAATAAGTATAACTGGAATGTCAAACGTTACTGGACAGGTTATACCAATAAAAGAAATAATAAATTATGCACATGAGAAAGAGATACTCGTTCATGTTGATGGTGCTCAATTAGTTCCTCATTTTGGAATAGATGTAAAAGATTTAGATGTTGATTTTCTTTCTTTTTCCGGACATAAAATGCTTGGTCCTATGGGAATTGGTGTTTTTTATGGAAAGAAAAAATTATTAAAAAAATTACCTCCTTTCCATTATGGCGGAGAAATGATAAATTGGGTAAGTATTGAACAAACAGATTTTGCCGAATTGCCAGAAAAATTTCAAGCAGGAACACCTAATGTTGGCGGAGCAATTGGATTAAAAGCAGCAATTGATTATTTAAATAAAATCGGAATGGAAAATATAAAAAAGCATTCTGAAATATTGACAAAATACGCAATAGAAAAAATAAAAGAATTAGATTTTATAAAATTATATGGATTAGAAGATAGAGTTTCAATAATTACATTTAATATTGATAGCGTTCATCCACATGATGTTGCACAGGTTTTAAGTGATAAATTCGGTGTAGCTGTTAGAAGCGGACACTTATGCGCTCAACCTCTTTTAAAACAAATGGGAACAAAATCTGTTTGTAGAGCCAGTTTTTATTTTTACAATACAGAGGAAGAAGTCGATCAATTAATTGAAGGCTTAAAATATATCAGGGAGTGGTTTAAATGAGCCTGGAAGATTTATATTCTGATATTATATTGGATTATGCAAGAAATCCACAATTTCAGGGAGAAATACCAGATGCAACGATAAAAGAAGATGGGAAAAATCTATCCTGCGGAGATGAAATAACTCTTTATTTAAAAGTTGAAAATGGAATAATTAAAGATGCTAAATTTAGTGGTCATGGATGTATAGTAAGTCAATCATCTGCGGCATTATTATGTGAAGCTATTGAAGGAAAAACATTAAAAGAAGCAGAAGAAATATTAGAAGAAGTGGAAAAAATGGCTCAGGGCGAAGAATTTAATGAAGAAATAATTGGAAATGTAGCTGTATATTCTGAAATATCAAAGTTTCCACTTAGGGTAAAATGTTTTACACTTGCGTGGCATACGCTTGAAAATTCAATAGAAGAACTTGAAGAATAAAACTCCTTCGGGAGTTTTATGTTATTTATGTTAAAAATTAGAATTATATTTTTTTAATTTGACAAAACCATGTAATTATTGATATAATAAATATAAATAAATTTTTATATGGGGATGGTTAAAATAATTAATAGAAAATTCATAAATATTTTTTCAAAAGTATTTGAAATGATTTCTGAAAAAGAATATAATGAATTTTTAGATATGAAAAATATATTCGAATATATATTAATATCCATAATGGATTTTGATAGTAGATTAACTACAGGCAGTGTTATTTTAAGAGATGATGATGGATATTTTAGATATGTTGCTGTCAAAGGTCATAATATGAATATATTAAAAGATATTAGATTCAAAAAGAATCATATTTTTGAAGAAAAATTTCATGGAGCTCACATTATTACTTCTCGAATTGAAAGGGAAACAACAGAACAATTAGATTTATTAGTAAAAGGTGGAAACTTATTAAGATTAAAATCGTATCTTTCAGTTCCAATTTTAGTAAAAAATGAAGTTGTAGGATTTTTGAATATAGACAATTATTCAGAAAAAAATATATTTATCGATGGTGAGATAATTAATATTGCTAAACTTTTTGCTAAGTTTATGGGACATATATATGAAAATATAAAAGACAAGAGAAACTTAAAAATTAAAGAGAAGCTTTTAAATAATTCAAAGATTTCAAATGGTATATTATATAATAAAACATTTTTACTTAAATCTCTCGAAGACTTTTTTGAAAAATATGAAGAATTCATTTTTGTAATGATAACTATAAAGAATAAATTAGATGAGAAAAGTTTGGAATCAATTTTTCATAGAATAAATAAATTATTTGAGGAAGATATAGTTGCATATGAAGACAATACTTTTTATATTTTATCCGAATATATTTCTGATTATTTTTTCAAAACAGAGTTAAAAGAAGAATTGGAAAAACCAATTTTTTGGAATACTGAAATTTATCCAAAATTCGAATATAATTTTTATAACATACCAGAAGATTTAAAAAATATAGAGGAATTAAAAGAGTTAATTTAAGAGGAGTTCGTAAGAACTCCTTACGGTTTGTAGTCAAAGTACTAAAATGAGGTGAAAGCCTCATTTTATTTTTATATGGTATAATTGAATCGGAGGTGGAATCGATGAAAAAATTACCAATAGGGATACAGGATTATAAAAAAATAATAGAAGGTAATTATATATATGTAGATAAAACAAAATATATATATAACTTAATAAGCTCAGAAGTGCCAATATTTCTATCTCGCCCAAGAAGATTTGGGAAGAGCTTAACAATATCGACATTATATTACATATTCAATGGAGAAAAAGAATTATTTAAAGATACATACATATATGACAAATGGGAATTCAAAGAATATCCAATAATAAGATTAAACGTTCTATTAGCAGCAACAGATAATGAAGAAAGATTTAAAAAAAGTTTGACAAAATTAATAAAACAAGAAGGTCAAAGGAATAATGTAGAAATAATAGAAGAAGATTATAAATTTGCATTTGATGAATTAATAATAAAACTTTCCAAAAAAGGAAAAGTAGTAATATTAGTAGATGAATATGAAAAACCGATATTAGATAATATAAATAACAAAGAAAAAGCAGAAAGATATAGAGAAATACTAAGAGATTTCTATGTAACAATCAAATCCAGGGATGAATATATAAAATTCGTTTTTCTAACTGGAATAACAAAATTCACAAAAACAGGAGTATTTTCAGCATTGAATAATTTAAATGATATATCATTGGATAATGATTATTCACAAATGTTAGGTTATACACAAGAAGAGTTAGAAAGTTACTTTAAAGAATATATAAAAGAAACAGCAGAAAAACTAAAAATAACAGAAAAAGAACTATTACAGGAAATGAAAAAATATTATAACGGATTTTCATTTGATGGGGAACACTTTGTATATAATCCATTTTCAATATTAAAATTCTTTCAAAAAAAAGAATTTCAAAATTACTGGTTTGAAAGTGGATCACCATCATTCATATATGAATATATAAAAGGTAAAAAAGTAACCTATGAAGAATTAACAAAATATCCAGTAAGTGCAATGGATTTCTCAACAAGAGAAATAGAAGATGCAAAAGCAAACATATTCTTCGCACAGGCTGGTTATTTAACATTTAAAGGAATAAAAAGATATGGACTAAGAAAAAAATACATATTAGACTATCCAAACATAGAAGTAAAAAATAGCTTTTCAGAATTAATATTAGAAGCAAATTATGGATTAGAGGAAATAGAAGAGATAGAAAATAAAATATATGAAAAAATAGAAACAAATGAAATAGAAGAAATAATAGAAGAAATAAAAAGGATAATAAGTGCAATACCGTATAACTTACATCAAAAAAGAGAAAGTTATTATCACTCATTAATATATACAATATTAGCATCAGCAGGATTAAACGTAACAGCAGAAGAACTGACAAATCTTGGAAGAAGTGACTTAGTATTAGAACACAATGACAAAATATATCTTTTTGAAATAAAATTAGATAAAAGTGCAAAAGAAGCAATAGAACAAATAAAAGAAAAGAAATATTATGAAAAATATATGAGTAAAAATAATGAAAAAGAAATATACATAATAGGAATAAACATAGATTCAGAAAAAAGAAATATTGATAAATATATTATTGAAAAAATATGACCAGGCATTATGCCTGGTTTTTTTAATACATGTTAACATTTATAAACATAATAAATTTAACGATATTTCTAATTATTTACTTTTAATTGCTTCTGTATCTTTCTAAACTTCTATAATATCATTTTAAATATTACTAAAATTATGTTATAAATTAATTAGTTGATTGAAACAACCAACTAATTAAAAGAGGTGAAAAATGATGATAAAAATAACTGATTCATTAATAAAAATTCTTAACTTTCTTTGGAAAAATGAAAAAACCTCATTAATGGAAATATCTAAAAAAACGAAATTAGAAAAATCCACAGTTTCCAGAACATTAAATAAATTAAAAGAAATAAATTTAGTTAATAAAATAGGCGAAACAGATGCTTCGCCACAAGGCGGAAGGAAAACAAATATTTTATCACTCAACTACACAGCTGGTAAAATACTTGGAATGTCTGTAGAGCAAGATGGAATTGAGTATGTTATTACGTATTTAAATGGTGAAGTGATAAAAAAGGAGAGAATAAATAAAGAAATTTTAGAAGAAAATATTACAGAAGAAATTTTAAAAGTTATAAATCAGAATATTGATGAAAATATGTATGGTATAGGTATTTCTGTTCCTGGTATTGTTGATTCAAAACATGGAATTATTATACATTCTAAAGCACTTAAAATAGCAAACTTCAACCTTGCAGATAAAATAGAAGAACATATAAATATTCCAATATATATAGAAAATGATAGTAATTGTGGAGCTTTGTATTTTAATTTAAATAATAAGAAAAAAGCAAAAAATTTGTTGTATTTTCATATTTCTGTTCCATATTACATTAAGCATTCTATTGGCATAGGGGTTGGGATTATTTTAAAAAATAAATTATATCATGGCAGTAATAATTTATCTGGTGAAGTTGAAATAAAACATCCGTTACTCAATGAAAAAAATAATATCACTTTTAAGGATATTTTAAATTATGATGAAAAAAGACTTTTAAATGACGGAAATGAATTTTTAGAATTTTATTCAGAAGAATTAGCAAAGTTTATTAGTATCTTTGATCCAGATGCTGTTTTGATAGGCGGAAATATTACCATGTTACCCAAAAAGTTTTTAGACACTTTTATTAAAAATATAGAAAACAATATTTTTTTAAATGATTATAGAAAATTATGTATTAGCTACGCATCTTCACAAGATTTTTTAACTTCACACGGTGCAGCGTCACTTATTTTGCATAAATTATTTTCAACTGATGAAGGAATTGAAAGGTTTTTGACAACATATTTGAAAAAGAGGGGATAATATGAATTTTGGAAAGTTGTTTTTTTTGGGATTTCCAGATGGGTTTGACGATGAAGCTTTAGAAATAATAAGAAAATACAAGCCTGCAGGAGTTATCCTTTATCCAGGAAATATGAAAAGTGTTGAGGAATTACAAATATCGATGGATAAACTTTATAATTTGGACATCCCTTTGCTAATATCTTCAGATCATGAGGGGGGTCAATTAGAAACCGTACCAGGTATATTATCCTCTTCAGGGAATTATGCTATGGGAAAATTGGGAAAGCCTGAATATGCATATAAGTATGGTAAGTATCTTGGAGAAAAATTAAAAGAATTTGGTTTTAATATGGTATTTTCTCCTGTACTTGATGTATTACATAAAAGTTCTAGTGCAGTTACAGGATTTAGAGCATTTTCTACATCTGCAGATGTAGTTGCAGAATACGGAATTCAATATATAAGAGGTTTGAAGGAGAGTGGAATTTTGCCAACTGGGAAGCATTTTCCGGGTCATGGTAAGGCAGCACAAGATTCTCATGAAGAAAATGCTATTGTATATGATTTTTCATTTGATGATGAAGATATTATACCATTTAAAAAATCATTGAAAGAATTAGAGATTTTAATGACATCACATGTGATTTATGAACCTGTAGATAATGACATAGCAAGTGTTTCAAAAATAATTATTAATGATTTTTTAAAAGAAAATTTAAAATTCAAAGGTCTTGTTATTAGTGATGCTATTGAAATGAAAGCTTTCTATAACAATTATTATTCAAAAGAAGGAGTAATTAAATTTTTTAATAGCGGTGGAGATATTTTAATGGTGGCGGAAGCAAGACAAAATTTCAAAAAATTATATGCTTTTTTTGAAGAAGCTATTAAAGATAAAAAAATAAAGATAAATGTGATTCAAAATAAGATTAAAAAAATAGAAGATTTACAAAGAAAATATTATAACAAAGATTACTCAGGAGAATTATTAATGGATATTGCAAAAAGAGCTTTAAAAATAAATATAAAAAATAATTTTGATAAGGATAATTTAACTTTTTTAATACCGGAAGCTAAGAACTTAAGCCCTGCAGATACTACGGCTAATGATTTAGAAAAACTAGAAAATTTAATAAATTCAGAATTTAAAAATTGCAAAATAATAAAATATGATCCTTTTACTGGTTCAGTTAATAAACTTCCAAAAAGAGAAGAAAGTGTAGTTTCTTTTGTTCTTGATTCTTTTAGGTTTAAAAAACAATTGAACTTGCAAAAGAAATTAAAACATTTTTCCAGCAAAGTGCTTTATATAATTATTAGAAATGATGAAGATTTAGAAAATTATCTTTCAGAATCATATATTGTAACTAATTCAACAAAATTAATTTCATTATACCAAGCTATTAAAGCTTTTAAAAAACAATTTTTGAAAGGGGAGGTAAGTGTATGAAAAAGTTAGTGCTTGTAGTATTATTGAGTATGTTGTTGGTATTTGCCTTTGGAAAAACTAAGATTACATTTTGGGGATTTATGCTTGATGACGAATCTTCTGCAAAGATTTTAGGTGAATTTATGAAAGAAAATCCTGATATCGAAGTAGAATATGTTCAATTGGCATGGTCAAATGGTTTTGATAAAATTGTTACATCTATTGCTGCAAATAATGCTCCTGATGTGGTGGAACTCGGAAACACATGGGTTGCAAATTTTGCTAGTCAAGATGCTATATTAAAAATGGATAATTATGCATCTAAAGTAAAGGATAAATATTTCGGTTGGGATTCTGTTGCTTACAACGATCACTATTGGGCATTACCATGGTTATTAGGAACAAGAGCTTTATTCTTCAACTTAGACTTATTTGAAAAAGCAGGACTAGATCCAAATAATCCTCCAGAAACATGGGAAGAATTATATGACGCTGCACAAAAAATCGATTCTTTAGGTGATGATATATATGGTTTTGGGATGTGTGCAGGAGAAAACTTCAGTCCATGGCAACAATGGTTCTTACCTGCAGTATGGGGAAATGAAGCTTCTATATTATCAAAAGATATGAAAAAATCATTATTATACTCAACAAAAGTTATAGAAACAGCAAAATTCTATCAAGCATTATCTAAATATTCTTTAAAAACAAAACAAGCAGATTTAGCTAAAGCATTTGGTGAAGGTAAATTAGGTATGTATGTAAGTGGCGCATGGGATATTTCTGGTATAGAAAGCAATTATCCAAATATATTATTTGATGTTGCATTATTACCAAAACCAAATAAATGGAGTGGATATCATGCATCATTTGCAGGAGCAGAAGTTTTAGCTGTTACAAAACAAGCAAAAAACAAAGAAGCCGCTTTAAAATTAATAGAATACTTATTAAGATCTGATGTTGCTATGCAAGTAACAAAATTAGTTCCATCTGTATTTCCATCAGTTGTAGGTGCTGATAAAGATCCTTGGTTTGAAGATCATCCTATGCATCAAGTATTTTATGAACAAAATAAATATGCTAAACCTGCACCATCACATCCACAATGGTTTAAGATACAACAATACTTAACAGAAGCTATTGAAAAAATAGTACTTGAAAATGGTGATGTTGAAAATACATTGAGATATTACAATTTGAAAATACAACAATTGTTAAATCATTAAAAAAGTGGCCTGTGCAGTCCCACCTGCACAGGCATCTTAAGGAGTGACTAAAAAATGAAAAAACATAAAAAATATAATATAGAAACTCTTATATTGCTTTCACCGTTTTTAATAATTTTTTTAATTTTCGGTGTTTTTCCTATAGTTTATTCTTTTTTTATGAGTTTTACAGATTATAGTGGAATAAATCCACATTATAATTTTATTGGATTATCAAATTATATAAGAGCTTTTCATGATGAAGTATTTCTTATTGCTCTTAAAAACACTTTTATATTTGTGCTTGGAACTATTCCATTCACAACAACATTTTCATTATTGCTCGCTTTACTAATAAATAGCAAATATTTACCGTTAAAAGACCTTTTTAAAGCTGGATTTTTTTTACCATCAGTAATTTCAATGGTTGTAATATCCACAATATGGACATATTTATATAGTGCAAATGGTTTTTTCAACAATATGATGAAACTATTTGGAATGAACGCTTTAGGAACAAGTTGGTTGGCTTCAACTAAAACGGCTTTATTGTCTATAATGATAATGGATATTTGGGCAGCTATAGGATATTATACCATATTGTTTTTAGCTGGGTTACAGGGAATACCGAATGAAGTATATGAAGCTGCATCAATTGATGGTGCTTCAAAAAAACAAATATTTTTTAATATTACTTTGCCATTATTAAAACCAACTTTATTTTTCATAATTTCATTAAATACAATTAGATCATTTCAGATATTTGCAGAAATTTTTACAATGACAGGAGGAGGACCTTCAAATTCTACACAAACTGTGGTTCATTATCTTTATCAAACATCATTTAGGCAATTTGATATGGGTTATGCATCAGCATTAGCATACATTTTAATGGCAATAATAATGTTCTTTACAATAATTCAAAAGCGTCTTCTCAGGAGTGATATATAATGAAAAGATTTTTATTCCTAACTTTTATGTTTGTTTTATTGATAGTATCTCTATTTCCATTAATAACAATGTTTTATACTGCTATTATACCAGAAGGAAATCTTACCCATGTGGTAAAAGAAAAATATTTAAATGATTTTGAGATAAAATACATTAAATATATAAAAAGAAAGGTTAAAACATATGATGGAGCGAAATTAAGTATTTCTAAAGATTCTCCAGAAACAAAACAAAGTATTAAAATTGATTTATTGCCTTCAAAAACACAAAGAGTAGCTTTATTAACTAATGATCTTGATTTAAGAGTGATGAAAAATCTTACGTTTTACTTTAAATCAAATAATATAAAAAATTTCAATCTTATATTTTATGATGTCGATGGTAAAACCACAGAACTTGAAATTAATAATAATTCAGATAAATGGAGTAAAATTGCAGTAAATTATAAAACATTGAAAAATAAAGGAATTGATTTAAAACATATAACTAAAATTGCTTTTTCTTTTAAACCAAATCAAAAAGCAAGTGTTTTTTTGGATGATTTTAAAATAGAATATAAATATCCAACATTATTAAATTTCATAAATGTATGGAAAGAAAATAATTTTGCAAGATATATATTTAATAGTTTAATTGTTGCTATTATTGTAGTTATAGGAAATATTATATTTTCTACTATGGTTGCCTATGGTTTTGCAAGAAGAGAATTTTTTGGCAAAAACATATTGTTTATGATTGTATTAGCTACCATGATGATTCCACCACAAACTACTATTATACCTGTATTTATAATCATGAAAAACCTTGGATGGATTGATACATATTATGCTTTAACAATACCATTTTTAGTAACACCATTTGGAATATTTTTACTCAAACAATATATTGAACAATTACCAATTGAGTTAGAACAAGCAGCTTATGTAGATGGAGCAAATACGTTCCAGATATTATTTAAAATAATATTTCCATTATCCAAACCAGCAATAGCTGTAATGGGAATAAATACATTTATTACATCATGGAATATGTTATTTTATCCTCTCGTTATGACTACATCAAAAGAAATGAGAACAGTACAAGTAGGACTTGCATTATTTCAAAAGTTTAATCAAGTAGAATGGCCAACTTTGATGGCAGCATCATCTATTATAGGAATACCAGTTATAATTGCATTTTTAGTATTTCAGAAACATATAATTTCTGGAATTACACAAGGAGCGGTGAAAGGATGAAAGGTAAATACACAATAAAAGAAATAAACAGGATACCAGAATTATTAGAAAAAGAGAAAGAATATAAAATAACATATAACAAAAACAAAAAATATACTTTTGTTGGATGTGGATCATCATATAATTTAGGACTAATAACAACTAAAATGTTAAACAAATATGGTTATAAATCAAATACTATATCTGGTGGTGAAGTAATAGTTTTTGACAAAGTACCTCAAACAGATATAGCAATATTTATATCAAGAACAGGAGAATCAACAGAAACGGTAAAAGCTGTTGAGAACTTTAAAAAAAGAAAAATTAAAACAATAGGTATAACATGCACACCTGAATCCTCATTAACAAAAATATGTGATGAAACATATATATTTGAATTTGCTAATGAAGAAAGTGTTGTAATGACAGGATCATTTGTATATATACTTAACTTCTTACTAAATGGAATAAAATATACGGATTTAACAAAGGATGCTGAAATAATAATATCAAATATAAAAGAACGAATAGATACAATAGACTTAAAAAAATATAATCATTATGTATTTCTTGGATTTGATGAACAATATGGTATTTCAAAAGAAGGAGCATTAAAAATACAAGAAATGGCAATACAAAATGTAGAATATCATGAACCGTTAGAATACAGACATGGACCAAAATCCACATTAAATGAACATACACTAGTAATAATAAACTCAAAAGATACAGAAGAAGAAACAAAATTAGCAAAAGAATTAAAAAACATGGGAGCAGAAGTTATACTAATAGGGAAAGAAAAGGATATAGATATACCATACAACAACGGATTTGAATCACCATTAAGAATGATACTTCCACAATATCTTGGATACAAAAAAGCATTAATTGAAGGATATAATCCTGATCAACCAAGAAATTTAAGTAAATCTGTTATTTTAGACTAAAAAAATTAATGAGGTGTATAAATATGGAAATTAAAAATATTCTTATTGTGGATCCTATTGATGGTGAATATGTTGGAGATATTATTATAGAAAACGATATTATTAAACAAATCATTAAAAAAGATAATAATTATTATGATTATATTTTAATGCCAGGATTTGTTGATACACATACACATGGATACATGGGTGTAGATTTTATGAATGCACCTAAAGAAGATTTAAAAAGATGGGCAGAGTTGAACTTTTCTCATGGTGTAACAAAATTTTATCCAACAACAGTATCTGCATCAAAAAAACAATTAAAAGAAATAGTAAATAATTTTCAATCTATACTTTCTATTTCCGGAATACATTTAGAAGGTCCTTACATAAATAAAGAAAAAAAAGGAGCACAAAATGAAGCATATATATATCCCCCAAAATTAGAAGACTTAAAAGAAATAATAAACGAAAATGTAAAACTAATAACTATGGCACCTGAAGTGGAAAATTTCTTTGAAGTTATTGATTATTTAAAAGGAAATGGTGTGATTATTTCTTTGGGCCATTCAAATGCAAATTATGAATTATTTAAAAAAGCATTAGAAAAAAATATAATTAGAATTACACATTTTCCAAATGCTATAACATCATTACATCATAGATCAATTGGTGGTGTTGGTGCAGGGTTACTTGAGAAATTTAAATTAGAAATGATTGTGGATAAAATTCATTCTTCACCTGAATTTATAAAATTGGTATATAAAACAAAAAATATTGACGATATTATACTAATCACAGATTCTATTTCTGCAACCAATTTGGAAGATGGTGAATATTCTCTTGGTGGATTAAAGGTTATAGTTAAAGATAAAAAAGCAACACTTGAAGATGGAACAATAGCTGGAAGCACATTAACCTTTGATGATGGCGTTAGGAACTTTTATAATATTACACAATGTTCATTAAAAGAACTGGCAAAAGTTTCTTCCTATAATGCTCTTCAAAATCTAAATATTAAAAATGAAGGAAGAATAAAAGAAGGATATATTGCCAATTTCGCCCTTCTAAACAGAGATCTTGAAATCAAAAAAACTATATTCCACGGTAATATTGTTTATGAAAAATAATCATAAAAAAGTACAGGTGGATTTGTTAATAGATAAAACCGGGTGACCCGGTTTTATCTATTTGATTTTGGATGGATTTTCAAAATTTGTTTTTATAAACCACACATGAATTTTTACTCCATCTTTTTCTTCTATTATATATTTAAAATCTTCTATTGTGTTTGAGTATATTATCAACCATCCTTCTTTTAATCCTTTTCTTTTTATATATTCTATTAATTGTTTTTTCGCTTTTTCATATTCATCTGTATCTATGTTGGCTTTTATTTCTATTAGATATTCCATATTATTTAGATTTATTAATAAATCTATTCTTCCTCCACCCACTTGTGTTTCTGGATATACTTTTCCTTCTGTTGCTTCAACATATAAACTTAGAAATTGATCTAAATTATATTGATATACTCCTTCATAATAATTCCTTCCTTTAAACATTATTGCTCCTCTTTGTTTTATATATTCTATATATCTTTTCATCAATTTATTTAGGTCTAATATACCGTTACTTATGTAATTCTTGACTGTTTCTCCAAATGGTTTCATTTTTTCTTTTTCGCTATTTATTTGTGGTTTAAATCTGTCATATAATGCTTTATAGTATAACGGCACTCTTACACAACATTTCCCTTCACAATTATCTATTACTCCATTTAAATATAAGTAGTTTATCCTTTCATCATATATATTAAATTCAACGCTTCCTGGTTCAAATAATATTTTCATTACCAATTCTTTTTCTTTCTTTGCTTTGTTTATTATATTGGCTATGTTTTTATCTATATATTTTCTTAGATAATCATACAATGTCTTTTCAAAATGAGATTTTGTTATTATCTTTTCATTTTTTGCTTTTTTTGCCACTAAATCATATGCTAATGCATTGGTTAATCCAGGTTGTCCTCCTGCATTATGCCATATAAGTTCTTTTACTTCTTCTTCAAATATTTGCCCTGTTTCTTTTTCATGTTGGTTTAATAAGTCATATACCTGTTCTTTTGTAAAATATGGCACTTCCATATGCTCTGCTATATTAAATGGACTTGCATTATCTTCTAATATCCCACTTAAATATCCTACGCTTATTAATATTACACTTCTTAATCCATATACTTCTTTATTATGATATATTGTTCTTATTACATGCAAAAATTGATTCATTATTCTTTCATTATCAAACCTTTCAAATTCATCTATCATTAACACTAATTCTTTACCTTTTGTTATGTATAGTTTTTCTATTGTATTCCTTATATCATCAATATTTTTTGGTGTTTTTTCAATTAATTTTTCTTCTTTATATATCTTTTTATATGACCTGTTAATATCCTCTACTAATGTTTCAAGAAAATCTTTTTCATCTTTATTCATATAACTCTCAAATGAAATAAATATAGGCAAATATTTGTCTTTTATTTTTTCCACTATTTCGTTTAAAAATGTTGTTTTTCCTGTTTGTCTTGGCGCTGATACTGTAAAGTATCTCCAATTCTCTATATGATCAATTGCTTCTTTCATCAATTCTGGTCTTTCTACATAGTAACATGTTTTTTTATCAACAGGTCCGCTTGTACAAAATCTTCTCATCTTTTCACCTCCATAACTGAATTATATCACAATCCAATAACAAAATTTATCAATCATATATCAGCTATTCCGTTGATACACAAACCAATACCTCTTTGACTTAATGTAATAAAAAAACGGGTTTCAAAAACCCGGCAATTTTAATAAATATAAACTTTACTTTGACATGAATTTGAAGAATGTGCTTTTACACAGAAAAAGACCTGCTGTGTGGATACAGACAAAATCTGTTTTATAAACCAAATATATAATTTACTATCTTTAAATACTTCAATTAATTTTAGATTTCAATTTAATAATTCATCGAAAAAATATCTTTTACACTCTTTTATATCTTTATCAAAAAATCCTGTATTGGTTAACCTTAAACATACATTATCTAAAAATGTTTCGACAATTTTTTTATTCTCTCTCAAAATATCTTTTGAAATATTTTTAAGAATTATTTCAACATTTTCAAGTGCATGAGAAGATTCAAGGATTTGATTTATTTTTCCACGACCTTTGTTCTCTTCAATATTCGTAAATAAAGTTTTTAATTGTCCACTATCTGTAACTAAATATAATAAAGGAGAAATTGTATTCCTTATAAACTTATATGCTCCATCAAACCATGAAAGATTTTTTAGATGTTCTATTGAACTTTCTAAAAATATTTCTTTTAATTCTTCATTAAAATACTTTATATAAATATTATATTTTTGTAACTCAAACAAATTTATATATTCAATATATTTTTTAGTAATTTCTTTTACGCTTTCATAATCATTTTTTCCCATTTGAAATTTAAAAATGATAAATAAAATTGGAAAAAATTCTCTTTTCCATTGAGGAAGATCATCAAATATTGTTAACTGTTCCTCAAGATATTTTATTAGTACTTCTTTCCCTTTTGATATATAATTCAATATCTCTGGCTCTTCAATAATAATCCAAATTAGTTTTTCTATCTCTTTAGTGGAAGCTATTTTATTTAAACATTTTTTAACTGCTTCATCTTCAAAATATTTCTGTTTATGTCTAAGCAAAACAAGAAATAAATTCTTAAGATTTTCATGCTTAGCTTCTCCAAATAAATATCTCTCTATTGTCTCTATAACCAAATTCCTTAAAAAGTATTTTCCTCCTTTCTCAAGGTACTCTTCTATTACTATTTTTTCAAACTTTTCATATAATGTTGGAAAATAAGGTCCTAAAATCTCTTTGAATAGATATTTGGTTGCTTTTTTATTTAAAATTGGTGGTTGGGACAATATTATCTCAATTGCATTTCTTATAACCATTCTTACATCTTCTGCTGTTGGAGTAAAAAATTCTTCTTTTAATAAATGCATCGATAAATGAGCCGACATATTTCTTAAATCTTTAATAAAAGAAAGCTTTTTGCAATCAACTTTATCAATTAAATCAAGTTTTTTATATAGATATTCTTCAATCAAATTCCATTCACTAAAATATTTCCCTTCATTTAATTTTTTTTCAATATCTTCCTGAATTTCTTGGGCTTCATTATCTTCAAAATACTTAGCAAGGTAACTTATTTTTTTATACGTGTCATATAAAACTGTGTTCCAAGTTAGAATAATAGCTGCTCTATAAGCTCCAACATTATAACAAATCATAGCTTCTTTCATAAGTTTTTTAACTTCTTCATCAAAAATTGTAAGTAGTAAATTTTCTAAGTCAATTATTCCCAGATTATTCATTCATATTCACTCCTCATCAAAAATTAAAAACCGAAAAAAGCTGTTAACACCCCAAAATATAAATATTCAATTTATTTTTCAATTAACCCTATCTTTGACACTTTTTCAATAAGATAGTTAACATATGCAGAACAAGAAACCAACATAAACTTTGCTTCATCAAAAGATATATTCGTACTTTCTCCTTCAAGAAGCGCATGTCTAATCCCTTTTTCATCACTTGTATATCCATATAGTTTTTTCAATGCTTCTCAATCTCTTTTATCTCAATATCATCTATTATAGGAACAATCTGTTTTTCAATAATTCTATATCCTGATTTTTCCTTTCCCAAAACTTTATTACAATATTTAATAAAACTTTTAGTGATATAATCATTGGAATAATTATTAATTGTAAATTCGATAAAATCATATATTTCGTACCACTTACAGGTAAAAAAATAATCTTTTATATTTTCATAAATATCATTCCAGTAGTAAATTTTTCTTTCCTCAAAACTGCTATAATGAAATGGTATCTCATCAATTGACTTTTTAAAAAATTTATCATAAAGTTGAAAAATAAAAGGATTTAAGTTACCATAACTAAATGTTTTTTTCAATATCTTTAAAATAAAGTTGCATAGAATTCCATAATCTATGTTTTAAAGTTTCATCTATAGACTCAATTTGTACAGAATTTTTAATAGGTTTATATCCATTTTTTTCAGAAAATAGCATTGTTATCACCTTCTAATTAATAATATTTTATTGTAATTCATTTATTATATTTAACAAGCAAGAAAACTAAAAGGGTAAATTCTAATTATTAGAATTTTCCTTTTGATTGTTTTAAATTTAAACCATTAATTGATTCTATTTCAAATAAACATTTAAGCTTTAAAGTCCTCTATTTCTTCTTTTAAATGCCTGCATATATTGATTAAAAATAGTAAATGTTTCATAATATATCTATTAAATTATAATCATGAGAAACATATTTTTCGCATTTAAAAACATAACAGTATAATGACATTTTTGATTTTATAAAACTTGCTATTGCATATAAAAATAATTTATGAAAATAAATATAAAATTATTAAAATCATTTTTCTTCTTTTACCAAAGCTAAACATAAAAGTGCATGAAATATTCTATCAGCAGAAATTTGATTAAAATCTTCTACGTTACTTATACCGTGACACATATTGTTACGAAGATTCCATCCTCTTGGATCAGTAAGTAATACTCTTAAATACAAGGACATATCCTCTGTTAAAATGCCAATTGCTCTATTTTCTCTTAATAGACCATCCAATGTTTTATAATTAAATCCATCAGAAGAAGAAGTCTTTAAAACAGGGATTCCGATTAATTCTGCTAAATTTCTAATTATTGCTTCAATTTGTGGAATCAAAATATGTAAAGCTTTTATAAATTCCTTATTTAAATAAGCTTCTATTCCTTGAATGAAAAATTCTCTTCTTTTTTCATCGAAAATAGGTGACTCATAAAAATAATCAACAATCTTTTTAACATCTAAATCAAATTTTTTTATTAATGTATTTATTGTTTCATTTAAAAGAAATGCATCAATTCCCATATTTTGCGAGATTTGAAGACTAATATGTCCATCCATATCTTCTTCTAATGAGCCTACTGAACAAATTACACGCCCTTCTCTATCTATAATTTTTCTGCTAAATAAATATGTAAGAGGTGCTTCTTGAGATAATTCCCTTAATTGCGTTTTAATTTCTTCTTTTTTAGGAATATAATATAAAGCAACTTTTTTCAAAGAATTTCTTAAATCATTAACTATTATATTGTCAATGAATTTTTTAATTTCTTCATTTGAAATTTTTATGGAAGCTTCTATTGTCTTTAATTCAGATACTACATTCTTACCAATTTTTTTAATTTCAAAAGAAATTCTATCTGCCTCTTTTTTTAATCCATACTTAATATAAAAATGATACAATTCTTCAAGAAAAAAGCTCTTAGTAAAAAACGAAATTTGCCCAGATAGTCTTTGAATTACTTTTTCAAAATTAATTAATATCTCTTTTGTTTTTTCTTTCTTTTGGTGTCTGGAATAATAATCTACTAATAAAACTACTGCTCTTTTAACTGCCCAATAATCATTTCTCATTAATAATCTTTTAAATCTTTCTTCTAATCTCTCAATGATTATTTGTTTTTTATCTTTACTTAATTTTATATTTTTATTTTTAATAAGTAATTCATATGAAAATCCCCATAAACCTGGTTTATCATCCTCCGATATTTTTTCTTCGTAATTAATGATTGTATCTATTAATATATTTATTAGTTTTTTATCATTAATACTTAATGCTATAGATAAAGCTCGCTTGGCTTTATTTTTTATTACATCTATAGTATATTTATGTAAATCTTTTTCCATAATTTCTACAACACTATCTACAAAAATCTGAGCAATTGAATAATCAGGCTTTTTCCCCGTAATTATAGAAGAAAAATCCCATACTAAATTAGAATATCGCGCTCTAAGAATTGGATGTTTAGATTCTTTGGCTCTTTTTTCCCAATAGATGATGATTTCAGAGCTTAATTTCTGGATGCTGGGATATTCAAACATTTCTCCTTTTTCATTTGACCAAACAGAAAAAGGTCCAAAATAAGTATCCCAACACATTTTATTATCATTGCAATTCTCTATCAAATCAAAAGCTATTTGTTCCCAAATTAAAATTTCTGGAGGATCTTTTTCAAACTCATTTTTTATAAAACTTTTAATTTTTTGCGATATTTCATATTCTGATATTTTCTCTGATATTGCATCTAACTCATACAGAAACTTTTTTATTTCTTTATTTTTATGTTCTTTATCCATAAACATGCCTACTCCTTTTATTTGGAAATATTGCACATAACATTTCAAATATATAATTGATAAAAGAATTCTTCTCCAGAAAAATCTGACCATAATAGTTGTCTAACAGGTTTAAAAGGTTGGATCTCTTTTATACTTTTTATTGGATTTATTTGTTTTATGTTCTTGATAGGCTTTATTTGTTTTACAGGTTTGATCGGACCATATGCTGATGAAATTTCAGTAAAGAAAACACATTTTCCTGAATGTTCAATAACCCAACCATCTTCAAGCCAACCCAAATGTTTCCCGGAATACGCATAAATTGAGTTGTCTTTAATATAAGCCACAGGTCTTCCATCAAAAAGATAAATGTGTAGTCTATCTTCTGTATATGCAACTGCTCTACCTTCTTTATCATAAAATGTTAATTCCATATATTCCACCTCCCAAAATATTGTTTAGCTATTTCGTATATTAACTGCTCATACATACTTTCTTAAAATAGTTATTATTTTTAAAACTGTTATTTTATATGTTCTTTTGTCTCCAAAAATAAAATTAATTTTAATTAGATAAACTAAAATCACACAATTTTTATATAAAATACTACACCAAAAAACCTCTCATATTCTTCAATTAAAAGTTTTTTGATTTTAAATTTTTCTTTGCTTACTTTAATTTTCATAATTTTCTTTACTTTCATATTAATATCTCCATACCAATTTTACCATAAAATTAAATTTGGTTTATATTATCAACTAATTTTAACTATTTTTTAACTTAAATTAATATATCACTTGATATATTAAAAATTTAACTTTTTCACAATAAAAAACCTCTACATTACCCTTCAATAACAAAATTTATCAATCATATATCAGCTATTGTCATACAAGAAAATATAATTACTACAACCATCAATGCTTGTAGAAAAAAAAAAGAGATGAAGTAAAGATTTCTTTTGATGTTTATGAATTTTTTGAGTTAGTTCAGTAAAAAATAACCGGGCTTAAGCCCGGTTACAGTTTGTATTGTTATTTTTAAAACCAAAAGAAACCAATTATTTTATTTTTTAGTTTTTCCAGTATATTTAATCAGCTATTATATTCATTTGATCAATAAAATATTTAAACGATTTGTTTTTTTGAATTGCAACTTTAATAGAAAAATTTTTTAAAATTTCAATCATAAAGGCTATGCGTGAATCAAAGTTATCAGGTATCATATTATTAAATGATTCTTTCGTAATTTCATCGGTATTTTTAATTATGGGAATTTTCAACATTTGGCATTTTTCATTACTCAATCCAGCAAGATACCAACTTTCAATTTCTTTTATAACTATAAATATCTTATCTTCATCAATATTTTTCAACATATGCTTTATTTCACTTTTTTTACTTGTTGTAGAAACTGTATTATCAATATCATGAGCAAAAATATAATCTGCATTCATTTTTTTTATACTTATAATAAAATTATTAACCTTATCTTTTTTCATTTTTGCATATTTTATAATATTAATCGAATTATATTTGCTGGATAATTTAAATCTTATTATATTGTCAAAAAATCTTTCATCATCCTCCCCTTCAACAAAAATATATAATTGTTTAAAACTCATAATCTACCCCCTGAGTAAATTCTGAATAAATAATTCTTCAATTCCTATTTCGTTTTCTAAAAATATTTTCACTTCTTCTTTATCTGCTGGCCTGGAAATCGTAGAAAACCCTTTATTATCACGAGAAACTAATAAAATGTTATCTAAATTTGTATATTTTACTATTTCTGGATTATGTGTTGTAACAATAATTTGCTTCCTTTGTGATGCATCTTCCATCATTTCTACCATTTTTGAAATAAGATAAGGATGAATATTTCGTTCTGGTTCTTCAATAATAGTTAGATTTTTTTTCTCAAAATATAAGGTTATAATTAAAGCTATTATATTTATAGTTCCATCCGAGATTAAAGATGCTGGTATATAATTATTCTTAAAATATTTCTCTTCTAATTTAAAAAGCAAAGATTTATCCGCTAATTTTTCTACATCAAGATTAGATATAAATGGCAAAATGTCTTTTACAAGATTAAAAAGTTTCTTTTTCTTATTCGTATTTTTTATAATATTATTGAGAATAATTGATAAGTTACTTCCATCTTCCTCTAATTCGGCTTTTCCTGTAATTGGAATAGCTTTTTTTGGCAGTTTTGGATCAAAATCATAAATCGAAATATCTCCAAAAGCTTCTATTAAAGGAAATGGAATAATAAAATAAGGAGTATTTATCAAAAGAATATTATTAGACAACTTTTCTTTTATAAAAAATTGAGGATATATACTATCTTCTTTTATGGAGACATTATCAGGACTTTCAAGGTGTATTTTTATTTTACCATTATTTTCTCTTGATATAATGAGTTTTCCCTCACCAAGAAAATTATCTTCTTTCAGTTTTTTGCTCTTTTCTTCAGATTTAAAAATTTTAAGTTTTTGAACCAATTTATCTTTTACAATTTTATATTTTGAACTTCTTTTATAGAACTCTAATTCAAATTCATAAAATATTTCATGAATTTTTATTAAAAAAAATTCATCTTTAACCTTCTCAAGAAAAATTCTATCTTCATCAAAAGAAAATACAGATTCTATAGACAAATTTTCTGCTGAGCCAATATTTATATTTCTAATATATTCAACATCACCTTGTATAGAAATAGCGTTATCTAATCCTAACTTTGCGATATCTCTCAAAAATTCAAAAATATGAATGAAATTGGATTTTCCACCTGCATTCGCACCTATTAATACATTAAAATTTTTGAGTTCAACTTCTAATTCATTAAAACTTTTAAAATTTTTAACCTTTAATTTTTTTATTTTCATTTTCTTTTCCTCCAAATAATTATGAATCTTACGCAAATAAGAATTTCTTCAACTTATTTATATCAAACAAATTTTCTGCTATTTCTATAATTCTTTCTTTTTTCAAAAGGTCGAATTTCTTACCTTTTTATTATTGATTAAATTTTTTATAACTTTTATTTTATTACACTATAATTTTATCATAAATCTCCTCATTTACACAAGTATTCGTAGTTATTGTAAAAAGATTATGAATTCTTTGGCTTAATATAATAAAATAATTTAGGCCGGGGTTCACCCGGCCAGTTTTTAGTATAATATTTATTCCTCCTGACTTTGACAGAGCTTTTATAATTTAATCTCTCAAAAAGAGAAATAATAAGAAAAATAGCAATTGTTAACTTTTTGCAAAAAAGAGAAATTAGACACACATCTCCCTCTTTTAGCTATTCATGCGTGTTTTAGAAGTATTTTTCTTTAAACTCTTCTGAATCCATCATTTTTTTAGGTTTTTCTATTTCGGTAGCATGTATTTTTTTGTGTAAATACTCCTTTTTAGATGGGAATAAATTAATAAATTGAATTATTATTTTTTCATTTCTCCAGGATAAATTAACCAACGTCCTTCTGGTTTCCAGGCTATTAATTTTTTTCTTGAAATCATTTTTCGTAATTTTTGTCCTGTTTTGAACCAAAATAGTCAAACAGGACATTTGTTTTCTTTTTATTTATAAAAACTTTATACTATTTTAACATTTAAACTATCGATAAAGTATTTTCAAAAAAATAATATGAGCGAATACTTGAAAATTCTCGAAAAAATATGAATGAAGCAGTATATTATTGGAATTCAAAAATAAAACGAATGAAAACTCGAAGATTGTTAGGTTTTCATAAAAGAAAGTTTATAAAAATAATGTGATGAACCATTGAAAATTCCCGAGAAAATTCGAATGAAGCAGGTCAATTTTGCATGGATGCAAAATTGAGTGAAACCGAACACGGATGTGAGTTTGATACGACCTGTGAAAATGAGAATTTTTGAGGACTCAGAATTTTCACCTGGTGAAGAGCATTATTTTATAACTTTCTTAGTTTTTTCAGATTAGCAATCAATCGTTTGAATAAGTTTTATTTTGATTCCAATTTTAAGGATTAGAATTTCCCACTCTTCTTATCTCATGTACTTTTTTATAATATTCAATAAAATATTAAATTCTTCATTTAAATCCATTTCACCACTGATTATTTCAATATTTCTTTCAGGGAACCAATCTTTTAATTTCAAAAATCCTTCTCTTGTCTTTTCAAAAAACTCTTTTCCTTCACTTTCTATCCTATCCCTATTTTTATTCGCCATTCTTTTAAAAGACGTTTCAACAGAAACATCAACAACAATGGTTAAATCTGGCATAACTCCATCTAAAGCATGTTTATTTATTTCATACACTTCTTTCCATCCTAATTCTCTTGCATATCCCTGATAAACTATCGATGAATCAACAAATCTATCTAAAATAATAATTTTATCCATGTTTGGTTTAATTAATTCTTCTATTAATTGTGCCCTACTGGCTGCAAACAACAATGCTTCACTGACGTGACATATATTATAATTTCCCAAAAGTAATTCTCTTATTTTTTCGCCTAATTCTGTTCCACCGGGTTCTCTATTCCAGATAACAGGATAATCTTTTAATTTAAAATATTCCACTAATTTTTTAGATAATGTTGATTTTCCTGAACTTTCTATTCCCTCAAAAGTTATAAGCATAATTACCTCCTTATTCTCCGCTACTTTTTAGAAATACAGGTGGATATATTTTTAAATTCTCTCCTCCATTTTTTCTTAAAACTCCACCTATTAGCTGCGCTGTCCCATTTTTATTTCCATAAGCTATATACATTTCTTGAAGCATAAAATTATACTTTTTGGCTAAATTTAGGAAGGTTATAAAATATGTAGGATGATATACAAAAATCATTCTCTTTTTGTTTTTTAATGCATAACTTGCAGTTTTAAAGAATTTTTCCAGATTATTCTTATCAAATGTCCTTGCCTTTTTTCTGTCTTCAAAGGGGCTTTTCAATGATTTATCTGAATAATGTGGTGGGTTGGTAACAATACAATCTATGGATTCTCTCTCTATATATTTTGAAATATTTTCAATATCATCGTTTATAAATTTCACTCTATCCTGAAGATCATTCTCTTTCAAATTCATAATAGAGTAATCATATGGTTCTTTTTGTAGCTCAAAACCAGTAACTTCGATATCTTTGTATATCTTTGCTAATGCAAGTGATACACTGCCGATTCCAGAACCTAATTCCAATATTTTCTTTTCATTTTTTAAAAACTTTGAGATTTCAATAAGAAATGTTGTTCCGTGTGTTGGTGAATGAAATTTATTAGGTGATTTTAAATTTAATTGTCTAAAAACTTCATCTAAATTCACTTTACCACCACACTCGTATTCTCTGTAATCGTCGCCACTCTGGTTTTATATAATACACTTCTGGAGTATCCTGAAATATCTATTGAATCAATATTGGAATTCATTATTTTAGACCATGAAAATTCATCCTGTTTTATCTTCTTTACATTGGTTTTATCCAAAAAAATCTTGCTTAAACCATTTATATACATATCAACAAAAGAAGATTTTTCTGAATCAAAAATATTTACATTTTGAAAGTTCAAATTATTAAATGTACTTTCTTTAATATAGATTTCCTCAGTATTATGAAAATTCAAATTACTTTTATATCCCAGCGTATTATATAAGCACACTCTAAAATCATTTGTTGAAAGCAAATCTGACCCTTCTAAAAATTCAGAATCCTCTAAATATATTAATTTCGCATTTTTACCAATCACTTTAATTTTATCAAAAATAGTTTTTGATGCAATAAAAATACCACCATCTACTATAATTTCACCATTACCACTAATTAACGATTTACCAGCTCCCGGCATAATAAAAAACAAACCTTTTATTATCAATTTAGAATTTGATACAAATTTTAAAACACTTCCAGATTCAACCATAACAATACTTTTTTCACCAAGGACTGTTTGGCCTCCAATTAAAAATTCAGAATTTATTTGCGGCAAATATAGATTTTCTTCAGAAGACTCAAGTATATTTCTTACAAGATGTACAAATGTCCCTGAAAATCTTATTGTTGGTCGAGATGGAAAGCTTAATGTTCCGTATTTACTCTTTTTCCTTATCATAGCTACATTTGAATCTGTCAATCTGGCATATGCCGCTTTTGTTTCTAATTCCTGTTTCCAACCATATTTGTATGGCACTTCAACCACATATGAATCAACATCTGTTTCATAATTCCACCCAAATGTGTCCACAGAAAAATCTATTAATCTTGGATTACCAGTTGCAATTGACGGAATATTATTTTCCAACTCTATATTTACCTTTTTTTCTGCATAATTGTTTCCGTTGTCAATAACAACTAATGTTCCTTCTTTAGAACCTTCTAATAATACTTCATCTATATTTATCAGTGAATAACTATTTTTTTCAGTTTCAAGTAATATGTTCAGATTATTCGTAGGTGTCCAATCATCTGATACTTTAATATTAGTTTTACCAAACAATGATATCTTTAAATCATCATTTAAAATTTTAGGCCTTTCATCATTATCAGTATTTATTTCTATTATTTGTGGTTTAGATTTATTACCATATTTATCCTTAGCATATAATCTATATTTAATAATTCCCTTATTTTTTTCTATAGGTATTTTTAAACTAATATTAAAATTATATTTCTTATTACCATTTTCCAATATAAATTTTTCTAAATCTGTAGCTGGGGATGAAGCTGTTAAGTTTAATTCGCCACCTTTTAAATAATAATTCAAAAATACTATATTTGGTGGTATATCATCAAAATAAATGGTAAATTTCTTATCAAAAATTTTCTTATTCTCAGAAAACACGGATATCAAAACTTCATTTTTACCTTCTTTTAAATCAGAAAAATAATAATAATTTCCTTCTTTTTTCACATTAATTTGCATATTATTTTCGTCAAAAAATTTTAAATCATAATTATCAATATTCACATCAATTTTTATGGGAAAAGAAGGTGACACAACGTCACCTTCAATTGTTATATTTACCTTTTTTTCTGGATTAAAACATGAGCTTAACAATAATACTAAAAACAATAATGGAATTAAAACCTTTTTCATTTATTTTCCCTCATATAAAAATTTTAAAATTGGTGAATCTGGTGATAATATCAACATACCATCTTTAAATGATTGCTGATAAATGTCTGCCAATCTTCTTAATTCAAAGAAATCTGGACTTTTATTATATGCTTCAGCATATATTGATATTATACTTGCATCTGCTGTACCTCTGATAATTTCTGCATTCTTTTGTGCTTCTGAAGTTATTATTTTTACTTTTTTATCAGCTTCTGCTTTAATAATTTCTGCTTCTCTCTGACCTTCTGCTCTTATTTGTGCAGCAATTGAATATCTTTCTGCCATCATTCTATTATATACAGATTTTGAAATATCTGGTGGCAAATCTGTTCTTTTAACTCTAACATCTACAATTTCAATACCAAACTGTTTTAGATTTTCACCACTACGTTTTGTAATCTCGGTTAACATCTCTTCTCTTTTTTTGGATAAAACTTCATCTAATGTATATTTAGCTACCAGGTCTCTAACATTTGAATATACTACATCATCTATTCTTGTTAAAGCCAATTGAACAGACCTCATACTCTCCATAAATGTTTTTGGATCATTAATTCTCCAGATTGTGTATGTATCAACAATAACTGTTTTTTTATCTGCTGTAATAATTCTTTCTGGTTCAATATCATATAACATTAGCCTTTTTTCAAATTTTACCACATTATCAATAAATGGTGTTTTAAAACTTATCCCAGGTTCTGTAACAACTTTCTTAATTTGACCAAATCTTAACACTACAGCTTGCTGTTCCTGATTAACAATAAACAAAGAAGTTGTTATAAATAATATAACAATAACTATAATTATGCCTAATATTGTAAATTTGGTTGTTTTTTTCATTTTGTACCACCACCTAATTCAGGTAAGTTAAGCAATTTAAGTGTTTCAGAACTATCAACAATAATTTTTTGCTTTGCATTTTCCAATAAATCTTGAATTGCTTCGAGTATTATTCTTTTCTTTGTAATATCTTTAGACATATTATACTCTTTTAACATTGCTTTAAATCTTTTAGCTTCACCAGTTGCTATTGCTACCTTTTCATATGCATATGCTTCTGCATCTCTTAATATTTTTTGTGCTTGTCCTTCAGCTTTAGGAATAACATCATTTGCATATCTATTTGCTTCGTTTATAAATTTCTCTTTATCCTGCTTTGCACTATTAACATCATCAAATGCTTTAACTACTTCATCTGGCGGAGCAACTTCCTGCAAATAAACATTTTCAACTTTAATACCAGCACCATATGAATCTAATATCTTTTGTACTTTAGCTGCTGTTTCCATAGCTATTCTATCCCTTTCAGAAGTTAAAACATCATCAATAGGATTAATTGCTACCATTTCTCTTAATACACTTTCAGTAGCAAATTTCACCATATCAAAACCATTTAATATCCTGAATGCAAACTTTGCTGGATCTGAAATTCTATATTGTACAACAGCTTCAAGACTTACAATGTTTTCATCGCCTGTAATCATTAATGCCTCTTCCGAAACCGGCTGATACTCTATTTTCCCCCTATAATTCACTGTTCTAAATCCAATTTCAATCTTTTTCAACGTTTTAATATCCACTATTCTATGTGTTTGAAATGGATAAGGCAAATGCCAATGAATTCCAGGGCCTGTGCTTGCTGTATATTTACCAAAAGTCAAAACTAATCCCATTTCCGATGGCCCAACTTGATAAATACTTGTACTAAAATAACCTAAAACCAATAAAACAATAATCAGCCATAGTATTCTCTTGAAAAAGCTTTTTCTTTTCTTTGGCTTTTCCTCTTCAACATCAAAAATCTCAAAGTTGTCTGTCATACTCCCACCCCTTTCCGGTGTTTAATTTAAAATTTTATTTTTTTATATTCTTACCTGGTATTTAGTTTCTCAAATATGCCTTTTACTACCTTGATATCTTCAGCATGTTCTGAATCATCACCAGGCGTCTCAAGATGCATCGGCAGTTTAATAATTTCATCAAAAGATAAAAATGTTTCAAACCCTTTTATCCCTATTTCACCTTTTCCAATAAACTCATGTCTATCTTTACCGGCACCCAATGGAAATTTAGAGTCATTCAAATGAATCATTTTAAACTTTTCTAATCCTATATATTTATCTATTTCATCTAATAATCTTTTCACATCCTCTTTATCTCTTATATCATAATTAGAATCAAAGCCATGACATGTATCATATGTAATACCCAATTTATCTTGAAAATTGCTTCTTTTTATTATTTCACCAAGTTGTTTCATATTCCAACCTATATTTCCACCTTTTTTTGCAACATTTTCAAGAAGGATAACAACATCTAAATTCTTTAATTCTTCTAAAATAATATCCAACGCTTTAGCAATTCTATCATATCCAAATTCATCACCTTCACCAAGATGAGAACCAGGATGTACATTAAAATATTTAATACCCAGATGCGCTGTGATTTTTATTTCTTCTTTCATTAAATTAATGGATTTTTCCCAATTTTCATCCTTTGGTGTTGCAAGATTAATCAAATATCCAGAATGAACAAGCACATCATCAAAAGATATATCAAATTCTTTCATTTTTTCTTTAAATTTAACAACATCTGATTCTTTTGGTTCTTTAACTTTCCATGTTCTTGGACTATGACAAAAAATCTGAAATGTATTACCGCCTATATTTCTCGTTGCTTCTGGCACCTTGTGAAATCCTTTAGAAGTACTCATGTGAGCTCCAATTTTAAACATTTATTTTACCTTCCTTTATTAACCATTTTGCAAATTTTATATCAAAATCCGTTGTTATTTTTATATTATATTCTTCACCTGGAATAATTCTTACAAAATTTCCCGCTTTGTGAAATATACTCGCATCATCTGTAAAACTTTTTAATTCATTCTCAAAGTTCATATACGCTTTATATAATTTTTGAAAATCAAATGTTTGTGGTGTTTGATGTAAATATATCTCATTTCTATCTAAAATTTTATCTATAACATCCCCTATCACATGAGAAACAGAATTTTTTTCAGGCAAAGCTAAAACTGCCGAACCGTTTTTAATAGCAATTTCTATACTTTCATCAATTTTATCAATACTAACAAAAGGTCTTGCCGCATCGTGAATTGATACAATAGAAACATCAAAACCAAAAACGTTATATATATATTTCAAGCCATTAAATACAGACTCCTGTCTGGAATCTCCTCCCTTAATTATATCATACACTTTGTTAATTCCATAACATTCTTTTTTCGTTTTTTCCATAAAATTTTCATTGGCAACTACAATTATCTTATCTATTAATTTTGAATATTCATATTTTTCTAATGCAATTCTTAACAAACTTTTATCCAAAATCTGGTAAAATTGTTTAGGATAAGTTAATTTTGTCCTTTCGCCTTTACCAGCAGCAACAATAATACCAACATTCATATAATCACCTCAAAAATTATCATCTTTAATCTACAAAATTAAATTTTAAATAGTTTCATTTTTATTATACTACATAAATATGTTAAAATTACAATTAACAGATTAAGAAAGAAGGGAGAGAGTATAATGTATTTAATTGGAGTTGACCTTGGAGGAACCGAAATAAAAACAGGACTGGTTTCAAAAGACAAAGGAATTATCAACAAAGTTGCTATCCCAACAGAAGCTAATCTTGGGGCTAAAAAGGTTACTGAAAACATTATAAAAACAATAAAATTAGTTGCTGAAGATAATCTAAATAGGGTGGAAGGTATAGGAATTGGTTCTCCGGGATCAATAGATAGAGACCATGGAATTGTAAGATATGCACCAAACCTTCCATTTCACAACTTTGAATTAGCACATTCTATCTCAGAAGAACTAAAAATTCCAACATTTGTTGAAAATGATGCAAATGCTTTCGCTTTAGGAGAATGGTATTTTGGTTCAGCTCAAGGATTAAAACATTTCGTCGCTCTAACATTGGGAACAGGAATTGGTGGAGGTGTAGTTTCTCACGGAATACTCATCACCGGAAAAGACGGCATTGGAACTGAATTAGGTCATGTTATAGTAGATCCAGACGGACCATTATGTGGTTGTGGATCAAGAGGATGTATTGAAGCTATTGCTTCTGCAAAAAATACTGCAAGATGGGCAAAAGAATTTACAGTAAAAATTCCAGATAATAAAGTAGTAGAATTAGCTGGTAGTATAGATGCCATTGAATCAAAACATGTGTTCATGGCATTAGAGCAAGGAGATTTCGTTGCACAAATGGTTGTTGACAAAATAACAGATGCTTTAGCAAAAGCTATAGCTAATTTTGTTCATATTTTTAATCCTGAAATGATTATTATTGGTGGTGGAATGAGTAAAGCTGGAAAATTCCTAATCAACCCAATAAGAGAAAAAGTTAATCTATATCTAATGCCATCATTTAGAAATTCATTTAAAATTATGTTATCATCATTGGTAGAAGATGCTGGAATCTTAGGCGCATCTGCTGCTGCAATGTATCATTCCAGATAGTTGAGGTGAATTTTATGGATTATATAAAAAAGTTTTTTAATTTTGATAATGTTACTCAAAAAATATTCACATGGAATATTCTAATTTTTGTATTAATGTTTGTTTTTGGTGGTGGATTTCATGCTTTCTCAAATGTTTATACATTAATCTTTGCAGGTGCTCAATATGGAAAATTAATAACCATTTCGCATCAATATTTTAGATTCATCACTTCTATGTTCGTTCATGGAGGTTTTTTGCATATATTCTTTAATATGTATGCATTATATTACATCGGAAATATAGTAGAAAGGGTATATGGACCATATAAGTTTATAACAATTTATCTCGCTTCAGGTATTGGAGGAGCTGCGTTAACACAGCTTTTCATGCCAAATGCATTTTCAGTTGGAGCCAGTGGTGCTATTTTCGGCCTTATTGGATTATTATTTGGCGCCGGATTCAGAGATGACACACCACCAATGTTGAAGCCAATGACGGGAACAGCTTTATTACCAGTAATAATTATCAATTTAGTTCTTGGATTTACCGCATCTGGAATAAATAATTTTGCACATATTGGTGGATTAATAACTGGATTTACATTCGGATGGCTAACCTCCGTTTCAGATACTTACACCTCATATAAAAAATGGAAAATCTTAGGATATATCAGTTTTGGTTTGATTACTGCTTCATTTATATGGCTTTTGATTTTTGATATTCAATATTTAATAGGGGGCTAAAAAATGGAAAATCTATACTTTAAAGTATCGAGGGATCCTATATATTCTGAAATTTTTATCTATCCTTTAGAAATAGTAATAGCAGATACACCATTGGTTCAAAGATTAAGATATCTCAGCCAATTAGCAGGGGCAGAATATGTATATCCAAGCGCCACACATACAAGATTTAGCCATTCGCTTGGTGTAATGCATATTTCTGGATTATATGCAAAAAAACTTTTTGAAAATAATCACCAAAAAACCAGGATTTTGAGATTGGCTGGATTATTACATGATTTAGGACACGGACCATATAGTCATCAATTTGATGATGTTATATATAAAAGAATGGGACTTAAAGACGGCCACGATGAATATAGAAAAAAAATATTAAATACAAAATTAATAGATCAAGCATATGAAGTATATAATAAATTAAATGATCCACGAACAAAAAAAGATTTTTTAAAAGATTTATCTCTTACATTAAATAAAGATATTAAAGATAAAGAAAAAGATATAAAAGATGGTTTAAAAGAAGTAATGAGTATGATAAATGACCTATTCGAAGCAGAAAATACTGGTGGTAGCCCTGAATTCAATATTGTCCAAGGCCCTTTAGGTGCAGATAGACTGGATTTTGTATTAAGAGATTCATATTATGCAGGAACAAGAGATTTCGGAACAGGAGATTTAGATAGAATAATTAGAAATGCTTCAATAAAAACTGTAAATGGAAAAGAAAAGTTATGTTATAACATAAAAATTATTGATAATATTTATACCGTATTATTTGCAAGATTTATGATGTATAAAAATGTATATTTCCACAAAACCTCAAGAGCTGCAGACCAGATGATCCAGGAAATATTAAGATTAGCTGATGATATACTTGATTTAAAAGAAAGAGTACGCAATCTTGATAAATTCAATTCATTAACGGATCAAAGAATAATCAATGAAATAGAAATAGTATATGAACAATTGTATGAAAAGAAAGATAATGAATTATTCAATATAAGCCCAGAATTAATGCAAAAAGCTGATAAAGTAGCCAGAGCCCATGAATTGGTAAAAAGATTAAAATCAAGAGATTTGTGGAAATTATTAATAGAAATTCCATTTTCCACTACAGGATTAGATCCATCTGTTATCAGCGTAAGCGTTGCAGAAAACGTCTTAAAACAATTAAAAGAAAATATTGAAAAAGTTATGAAAACAGATATTTCTAAAGAAGATAAACAGGAATTATCTTATATTTTAGATAATTTTGATAATCTTTTCATCATAGACACACCATATAAACTCGCCTTAATGCATCCAAAAGAATTTTTATCAACAGACGTATCAATACTTGATTATAATGGTGATGTATTAAGGTTTGACGAAGTATTTGAACGATATCCTGCTTATAAATTTATGGAAAGCAATTTAATTCAAATTTCAAGAATTTATCTTACCGAAGATAAACGTGAAATATTAAAAAGATTAAATTTAATACCAAAAGTTGGTGGGATCAATATTACAACAAGATGGTAAGGAGGAATCAAATGAAAAATTTTAAATTTGATATTGAAAAAGCAAAAAAAATTAATGAAAAGATAAATGCTGTATTAGAATTCACTACAGTAGAAGGAAATAAAGAAGGAGAATATTACTCAACACCTTTTTTAGTTAAAGATAACATTCAAGTATTAGGTACAAAAAATACATGTGGCTCAAAAATATTAGAAAATTATAATTCAACATATACAGCAACTGCTGTTCGAAAATTGTTAAATGCAGGATTTACGGTTGTTGGAAAAACAAACCTTGATGAATTCGCAATGGGAGGTTCTAATGAAAATTCCGCATTTGGTCCTGTAAAAAATCCATGGGACCTGGAAAGAATCCCTGGTGGTTCAAGTGGTGGATCTGCAGCAGCAGTTGCAGCAAAAATGGTTCCATTTGCATTAGGATCAGATACAGGCGGATCAGTAAGACAACCAGCTTCCTTTTGTGGAATTGTTGGCTATAAACCCACATATGGAGCTATTTCAAGATATGGATTATCAGCATTTGCATCATCATTAGATCAAATAGGAGTTTTAGCAAATAATGTTGAAAATGCTGCGATTGTGGTAGAAACAATGAGTGGTAAAGATGAAAAAGATTCAACATCTTTGGATATAAAATGGGATTTAACCTCACAATTAAATAATAAATTAGAAAAACTAAAAGTCGCTGTTCCAAAAGAAGTATTTGAATTAGATGGAATAGATGAAGATGTTCTAAACAAATTCAAAGAAAATATTGAAACATTAAAGAAAAACGGTGTGGAAATTGAAGAAATAAATATTCCTCATTTAAAATATACTGTATCAATTTACTATATTATAGCCCCATCTGAAGCAAGTTCTAATCTTTCAAGATATGATGGTATGAGATATGGCTTAAGAGATGAAAAAGAATCATTAAAAGAAACTTATATGCAAACAAGAGACTCAGGTTTTGGAATAGAGGTTAAAAGAAGAATATTCATGGGAGCATTTACATTGAGTTCTGCATATTATGATGCATATTTTGCAAAAGCAGCAAAAATTAGAAATTTATTAAATCAGGATTTTGAAAAAGCCTTTGAAAAATATGATGCAATTTTAACTCCAACATCACCAACATTACCACCAAAAATTGGTGAATTAAAATCACCTTTACAATACTACTTAATGGATTTATTTACAATACCAGCAAATATGATTGGAGCTCCTGCAATTAGTATTCCAGCAGGAAAAATAAATGACTTGCCATTTGGAATTCATTTAATTTCCAAACCTTTAAACGATGCTAAATTATTAAGAATAGCAAAACAATTTGAAGATATTTTTGGAACTTTAGAACTACCGGAGGTGAATTATGAAATATAAAACAACAATTGGCCTTGAAATACACACTCAACTACTAACAAAAACCAAAGCATTTTGTTCCTGTTCTGCAAACGCTTTTGAAAGCGAACCAAACACAAATATCTGTCCTGTATGTACAGGACAACCTGGTGCATTGCCAGTATTCAATGAAGAAGCATTAAATTTAGGAATAAAAGCAGCCATTGCTTTAAATGCAGAAATCAATGAATATTCAAGGTTTGATAGAAAAAATTATTTCTATCCTGACCTTCCTAAAGGTTATCAAATTACACAATATTTTTATCCTTTGGCAAATAATGGATATATAGAAATAGATGGAAAAAAAATAAGAATACAAAGAATGCATTTAGAAGAAGACTCTGGAAAAATGTTCCACGAAGGGGAAGACCTGGAAAATGCTTCATATAGTTATGTTGATTATAACAGAAGTGGTATACCTCTAATAGAAATAGTTACAGAACCAGATATAGAATCACCAGAAGAAGCAAGAAATTTCATGGAAAAATTAAGAAATATATTGAGATATGCCGGTATATCATCGGGGGATATGGAAAAAGGCGCTTTAAGATGTGATGCTAATATCTCTATAACAGATACAGAAAAAAATATACAAAGCAACAGAGTGGAAATCAAAAATATAAACTCATTTAAATTCGTAGAAAAAGCTCTCGAATACGAAAGAAATAGAATAATTGAAGCAATGGAAAAAGGGGAAAATATTCCAAAAGAAACAAGAGGCTGGAACTTCTCAACAAGATCAACATTCTCAATGAGATCAAAAGAAGAAGAAGCTGATTATAGATATTTCCCTGAACCAGACATACCACCAGTTATTGTTACCCAAGAAAAAATTGAAGAAATTAGAAAAACTATGCCAGAAATGATAGATGAAAAAGCTAAAAGATTTGTTGAACAATACAAAATAAAAGCATATGATGCAGAAATTTTAGCAGGCGATAAAGAATTAGCTAATTATTTTGAAAAAGCTGCAAAAGTGGTTAAGAACCCACAATTTGTAAGTAATTTAATTATTACCGATTTAATGAGAGAAATGAATAAAAATAATATAGAATTAAAAGATGTAAAAATAAAACCAGAACATTATAAAGAATTAGAAGAATTAATAGATTCCGGAAAAATATCAACAAAAATAGCAAAAGATGTATTTGTAGAAATGTTTGAAAATGGAAAAATGCCATCAGAAATTGTTAAAGAAAAGGGATTAGAACAAATTGATGATGATTCTGTAATAGAAGAAATTGTAAGAAAAATTATTGAAAGCAATCAAAAACAATATCAACAATATAAAAATGGTAAAACAAAATTATTTGGTTTCTTTGTTGGTCAGGTTATGAAAGAAACAAAAGGAAAAGCTAATCCGCAAAAAGCTAATCAAATAGTTAAAAAATTATTAGATGAATAACGGGGCTAATGCCCCGTTATTTTTGTCAAAAGCCTAAAAGGCAGCTTTTGCTGCCTTCAGTTTGTAGACAAAGTACAAAATAAAATATTCAAAATAATATTCGTTCATCCGGTGAAAATTCTTATTCCTCAAAAATGCTCATTCTTGCCTGTCGCTCAAACTCACATCCGTGTTCGGTTTTGATTAGTATTGATAGTTTTGGAGGTGGAAACTATGAAAAAATTGAAACGATTACCAATATACAGAATAGAAAAAATTATAAAAGTTGCAATTGCTTTTGATAAGAAAAATGTAGAAATCATTATTAAATAAAAACAAGTCCAGCTTTCGCTGGACTTGTGGTTATGGCTCCGGCGGAGGGATTCGAACCCCCAGCCTAGTGGTTAACAGCCACCCGCTCTACCGTTGAGCTACGCCGGAACAACTTCCGAGGTATATTATAACATAAGAAATGTTATAAATCAAGAAAATTTTTCGCTACTAAATTGTTAATTTTATCTATACCGATATTTCTTTGATCAATATTTTAACTTACTTTTATACTGTCAAAAAAGTTTAAAAGTTGTGAAGATTCGAAGATTGCCTAAAAAAATGTGAATGGAGTTGAATATATTGGAATTCAAAAATAAAACGAATGAAAACTCGATGATTGCCTAAGCTTCGCTTCGCGAAATTTTAAATATTATAAACTAAAATAATTGCTTTATTTATAACCTATATTTTTTATTTTATTTTTTTTATATGTAACCCTTTATCTATTTTTAATGCTGCGCATTAAAAATATGTTTGAGTTTTATTTTGATTCCAACTTTGAGGATTTAGAATTTCCACCTGGTGAAGAGCATTATTTTATAATTTTCTTCATTCTAATTTATTTTATATTAAAATACTCTAATATAGAATTTGCAATTATCTTTGCAAAAAGATCAACATATTTCCCTGACATAAAATTAACCTCAACTGTAGGATTAGATAAAAACTCAAGTTCAAAAAGAACAGCTGGACATTTTGTATAAGCTAAAACTGCAAATTCTGCGGCTTTAATAGACCTAAAAGGAATTTTATTTTCTTTTACATGTTTTTTTAAAAGTTCAGCCATTTTTTTACTTTCTGGTATAGAATTCTTCTTTTCAACAACCCTTGATTCTATAATATCCTTATTATCATTCATATCTAAGTTTTCTTTTCTGGCTATCTTCCTTGCATATTTGTCATCAGAAAATGCAAAATAATATATTTCCGATCCTCTAATACTTCTATTTTCAAGATAAGAATTCAAATGAATACTAACAAACAAATCTGCATGTAAATCATTTGCTATTTTTGCTCTATTATATAATTCAATAAATTTATCCGTATCTCTTGTCAAATATACCCTTATATTTTTATTCTTCTTTAATAATTCTTTAGTTTTTAAAGCAACCTTCAATGCCATGTCTTTTTCTTTTGTCCCAAGATATCCCATTGTTCCAGGATCAAAATCTCCATGTCCAGGATCGAGAACCACTACTGGTTTGGTAAAGTCCTCAGTCATTTCTATGTCAAGAATAATTCTTCCATTTTCTTCTATTTTTGTATATTTTTTTGCTTCAGCACCAAGGATTATAGTCACCCATATTTCTTTTTGTGAATGCTGCATAGCCTTAATTCGGCTCAAAAATTTATTATTGAATTCCTTAGAAAATGAAACTTCAGGTATTTCTACTCCATGAACCTTAATTAAATACCCGGGAACAGAAGTTAAAGGATAAACTTCATATTTTTCTGGTTGCGAAGAAAATTCCATTATAACTCTGAGTTTATCATTTACCAAAAAACCGTCTATACTTTTTAATTTTGCAAGTTTATAATTCAAATAATATCCTTTGGAATTTTCAAAGTATTCAAGATTTGCCAACTTTGCAAGAACACTCACCTTTACAAAATATGTTTTATTTTGAAAAATAAAATCATCAAAATCCAAAGCTACACTTTCTGATGAATTAATAATGGCAATTCCAGCTTTTGGGAAAACAACAGCAGACCATGTATCATCAAATTTGATAATAAACAGATTTTCTGAAGTTCCCATAATATTATAGCCAAGCTTTTCCAAATAAGAAATATTGAGAAAAACTTTTTTGTTTTTCTCAATATAGTTATTTTTATCAACTTTTTTCCATTGAAGAAAAAGGTCTTTAGAAAATACAAAAGATACTAATAATGCTAAAATCATTAAAGTTATTTTCTTTTTCATTCTCAATTACCACCCATATAATGTTTTTCTATTGGAACATGTGCATATTTAAACCCAGGTAATAATCCCATTGGGTCTACTGATTTATCAGCCAGTGTTCTCACTTCAAAATGAACATGGGGACCTGTGGATATACCTGTAGAACCAACTCTACCAATTAATTCACCCTTTTTTACTATCTCTCCAGGAACAGCCAATGCTTTTGACATATGAGCAAAAATATAATAATGACTGCCAGCTTTAATTTTTACATATATACCATACCCTCTATCTTTTTTCACTTCAACAACTTTCCCCGTAACAGCAGATAAAATTGGTAATCCTTCACTTAAAGCAATATCAATTCCAGAATGAAACCTTCTGTCATGATATATTGGATGTATTCTCCAACCATATAATGAAGTTAATTCTCCCCATACTGGCCACGAAACAGCAACATTTCTATTAAAACTCAATCCTATATATTCATATGGAATTTCCAATTTTTGTCCTATATATAACAAATTTGGATTTTGTATATTATTATATTCCGCTATTAAACTCGCATCTGAAAAAAACGTTTTAGCTATATAACTCAAACTATCTCCAGATTTAACACTATATACATATACTGGCTTTTCTGGTATAATTAATTTTTCTCCAGCATATATATATTTTCTGTATGCATATTCAGGATTATAATCAATAATAATAGATAATGGTATATTGAGCTTGAACGCAATCTTTTCCAAAGAGTCACCACTTTGAATGGTATAAGTATATGTTTTTATAGAAAAGATTAATAATGGAAAAAATAAAAATAATAAAATCAACCGTGTTTTCATCACTTTCCTCCTAACAATTCAACTATTTTTTCTGCTATATCATAGTTTGGAAGGATAAAATCTGCATAGTTTTCTTCAACCACTGCTTTGGGCATACCATATACAACACATGTTTTTGGAGATTCTGCTATAATCTTCCCACCATAATGTTTTATTTTAAATGCTCCTTTTGCCCCATCTTTTCCCATACCAGTTAAAACAGCAGCAACTATATTTCCCTTATATATTTCTGCTGCATCATTAAAGGTGAAATCAGCAGCGGGTCTTACATTATTTATCTTGTCTGACTTATCCAGATATGTATAAACCCTCGAACCATTAGCCTTTAATCCTAAATGATAATTACCCGGTGCAATATATACTGTATCAGGTTTAAGTTCTTCATTATCCTCCGCCTCTTTTACCGTTAATTCAGAAATTCTATTTAATCTATCTGCAAGTGATTTTGTAAATCCCGGAGGCATATGTTGAACTACAACAACTGGAACATTAATACCTTTAGGTAAATTAGGTATAATAGCATCTAATGACCTTGGGCCACCTGTAGATGAAGCAATCAATACTATCTTTTTTCCTCTTAAAAGGGAAGTAATTCTTGGTTTCTTGGGTCTGATTGTTACTTTTCTAGTTAATTTCGTAGGGTCAACTTTAGAAGCGCTTCTTATCTTTTCTAATAATTCATCTGCTACAGACCTGAATGTCCATGACACGCTACCAGCTGGTTTTTGTATAAAGTCAACTGCACCATTTTCAAGAGCTTCTATTGTTATTTCAGAATCCTTTGATGTTAAGCTACTTACCATAATAATAGGCGTAGGATTCTTTTTCATTATAAGCTTTACAGCTTCAAGACCATTTAATTCCGGCATTTCAACATCCATAGTTATAACATCTGGTTTTAATTCTATGGCTTTTTCCACACCTTCAAGGCCTGTTTTAGCAATTCCAATAACCTTCATATCAGATTGTTTTTCTATAATATCCTTTAAAACCATCCTCATAAATCCTGAATCGTCTACTATCAAAACTTTTATTACATCATCGGCCATTTTTTTCCCTCCCTTTAAAGAGACTTCCCATCATAATAAAAATAATAAACGCTATACCTATAATTATACCATACTTAGGTGGCCAATTAAAAACCTTACCCCCAAATATCACCACTGCAACCACAATAGAAAAAGTTGCTGCGATTAAAACCGCAGCAGCTCCTAAATCTTTTATTACACCTACAACTGGATTATAATGAGGATGTATCAAATCCATCATTTTTTCAATTAATGTATTAACCGTTTCAAGTATCAACACTATTGAAACCGAAAGGGTTATCCATAATATTTGTCCTTCATCAAGGTTTAATGTAAAAGCCAGGATAAATGCTGTTAAAGCAAATACCGTTTGAATCTTAAAATTTCTCTGTGACCTAAAAACTTCAAAAAGTCCTTTTATTGCAAAAGAAAAACTTCTCGAAAATTTTTTCATCACAATCCTCTTCCATTTTTTTCATTTGTTTTTATTTCATACTTCTTATTTGTATAGTTATACCCTATTTTTAAAGCTTTTTCATCTATTTCAAAAAATCTTGGATTAACCCGTTTTTTCATTACTTTAATCAATGTATCCAATTTCACTATTTCACAATTTTTTGCAATAGCTCCAAGTCCTATCATATTAGCTACATTGGTATTTCCTAGTTCTTCATATGCTAATTTTGATGCTGGTATTGCAACTATCTTTTTTGTAATTCTTGAAACTGTTTGTGGCAATGCTTTTATATATGAGCTATCATAGAAAACTATTCCATTGTTTTTTACCATTGACAAATGTGGAAATGCTATATCATTCATAATATATAAAACATCAAAAGCTTCTGCTTTTGGATAATCAATAACCTCGTCTGAATATAACACATCACAAAAAGACAATCCACCTCTAACTTGAGCCCCATAATGCTGTGACTGTACAACCCAATAACCTTCGCTCACAAGAGATTCTGCAAGAATAAGCCCCATAAGTATGTTTCCCTGACCACCCATACCACTAATTCTGATACTTCTTGGTTCCTTTAAATTCATTTTGCAACACCACCTAATTCTCTGGATAATTCTTCATATAGTTCAAGATATGTCTTTTTGCTTTCATTATTATAGAATTCGCCTATTACAATCTTGCCTTCTAATTCCTCGTGTGGCATATTTTTTGCTTTTGATAATGTAACTACATTTTTCTTAAAATATTCCATAAATTGAGCAGGTTTACTCATACCATTATATCTACCGAAATATGTATGACAATTAGACAATATTTCAACAACGGACATTCCTTTGTGTTTAATAGCATTTTCTATATATTTTACACTTTGTGTATAATGATACACTGTACTTCTTGCAACATAAGTAGCTCCAGAAGATATTGCCATTTTCACAGGATCAAAATTATTTTCTAAATTACCATATGGTGCTGTTGAAGCAATAGCCTCATGTGGTGTAGTTGGTGAGTATTGCCCACCAGTCATACCATAAATTGTATTATTAAATAATATTACTGTCATATCCATATTTCTTCTACATGCGTGGATAAAGTGATTACCACCTATGGCCAACATATCGCCATCTCCACCCATGACAACAACTTCTAAATCCGGCCTTGCTAACTTAACACCAGTTGCAAAAGGAATTGCTCTTCCATGCAAAGTATGCAATGTGTTAAAATCAAGATATCCTGTAACCCTGGAAGAACATCCTATACCAGAAACTACAGCAACCTTATTTTTATCTAATTTAAGGTTATATGCTGCTTCAATAAATGATTTCATTATAATACCATTACCACAACCTGGACACCAAACATTTGGTAGTCTGTCTTTTCTTACATATTCAAAATACTTTTGATTAGGCATAACACACCTCCGAATTTATTTCATCATCCTAAATTCTACACCTGTTTGTTTAAAAAATAACTTAGTTAATGCGTCAGGATAATTACCACCATATATCACTTTCTTTATCCCCGCATTAATTATTAATCTTGCACAAATAGAACATGGTTGATGTGTTACATATATTGATGCACCATCTGTTGAAATACCAAATTTAGCTGCCTGCATAAGTGCATTTTGTTCTGCATGCAATCCATAACATATCTCCTGATATTCACCGCTTTTAATATTCAAATCATCCCTAATACACCCTATTTCATTACAATGCGGAAATCCAGATGGTGGTTGATTATATCCTGTTGCCAATATCCTTTTATCTTTTACAATAACAGCTCCTACTTTCCTATGAGTACAAGAAGACCTTTCACTAACAAGAAAGGCTATTTTCATAAAATATTTGTCCCATTCCTCAGAATTATCCTTCTCTGGAAAATTCATATTCATAAAATCCGTTATATACTTTTCCACCCTATCCTTCATATCCATGTATATTTTCCCTCACTTCTAAGATTTTTTCAAATACCATTTTAGATAAATCCAGGCCCTTTTTGGACATTCTAATCCTATCATCCACTTTAATTAAGCCTGAAACCATTTGAAAAAGATTTTTGAAAAATTCTTCATATAATTTCCCATATTTTTTCTGCAACCCATCAACATTTATTCCTTCTATTAATCTCAATCCCATAAATAGTTCCTCTGTTAATTCATCAAGCTTTGAATTTTCATTATAATGATCATATGGAATTTTATTATTATTTATCATATCAAAATATTTTCTAAAATCCCATGTTTTAGTATATCTAATATTTCCAATATGTCCCCCTGCAGATAAACCAAAACCATGATAATCTTCATTATTCCAATATATCAAATTATGCTTGCATTCATATCCTTCTTTAGCCCAATTAGATATTTCATATCTTTTATAACCCATTCTTTTTAATTCATCAATCACTAAATCAAAACCATTTTCTATAAATTCATCATCTGGCAATTTCATTTTTCCTTTTTCCAATAATCTTTTCAATGGTGTATCATGATCATCATCAAAAATATAATATGAAACATGATCGGGTTTTAACCTTTCAACTAACCTTAAATTATTTTCCAGTATTTTCATATTGTCTCCAGGCAATCCCAGAATAAAATCAAAATTGATATTTGAAAAATATCTTCTCGCTAAATAATAATTCCTCTCTATAATTTCATTATTATATAATCTATTCATTGCTTTTAAAATATCATTATCAAATGTCTGTATTCCCATACTCAATCTATTTATACCAAGAGAATAATATTCATGTAATTTTTCTTCATTCAATGTTTCAGGGTTTGACTCTATTGTTATCTCTATAGGATCAAACTCACTATATAAATTATTTAATTTTCTAAATAATCTATCTATATGTTTTATACTAACATATGTTGGTGTTCCACCACCTAAAAACACCGTTTTTATTTTTCCATTATAATTAACCAAATCTATTTCTTTTAATAAATACTCAAAATATTTATCCTGAATTCTATTATTTGTTGTTGAAGGATAATCACAGTATAAACATTTTGATTTACAAAAAGGTATATGAATATATAATCCTATTTCAGTATTCAAAGAAAAAACTACCTCCATTATTTGTAATTATTATTGTAAATGGATTGTCTATATTCACTTTCGTTAAATAAGCAATAAATTTTGCATTGCTATTCATTTTTAATTGCATTCCCATATAATAATCCTTTTTATTTACCTTAAATGGCGTTTGAAAACTAAATTCAGGTGAATATTCTCCATCATATAACACACCATATGCAAAATATCCAGAAATATATTTATCATCAATTACACCTATTGGTATAGATAATGAATAACCCAAATCAGAACTTCCTATAACAAAAGGTATGGTGAAATATCTTTGTAATTGAATACCATAATTTGAAACGTTATTACCAGAACCTAAATTATCATATGAAATAGAAAAAATTGAAGCTTTTGCTACAGTTGGAACCAAAAACCTATCAAGACTTATTTTTCTTTCTTCACTACCACCTTTAAATACAGATGTATATGAATAAGAAAAACTCTTTGATATTAAATCGTTTTTATACTTTTTTACTTCCGTTGCTAACACAATAGAATCATTATTAAAATCATATCCCACATTTAAACCAAAATACCTTTCTCCTGCTTTTAATTTTATTTTCTTAAAAAACACCTTTTGATATGTAAAAAATTCATTCTTATCATTATAATTTATTCCAATACCAGGTAAATTAAAATCAGAAAAGTCTACAGGATAACTCAACCAAACTCCAATATTTGAATTATCACCAACTTCCCATATATTTTTCGAAATAGAAATATTATTTTTACTTATATCAAGATTAAAACCAAAAGCAAATAAAGAAAATATTATCATAATAATAACCATAACTTTTTTCATAACAACACCTCCAAATTTTCTTTTATCTCACAGACTACTATTATTCAATTATTTTACTATAATTTCCACATTTTTCTTATCAAAAGCAATTGCAACTTTTATTATTTTCTCTATTCCATAACTTTTTATTTCTTCTTCATATCCTTTTTCTTCTATTTGTTTTATTCCTAATTCTGCACTGTTTTTTAAATCCCCTTCTTTTATGTAATGTTTTTTGAATTCAAATATTATTCCCGGTTCTTTTTTTTCTTTTGGGATTAATATTACATCTGCTCTTCCATATCCTGCTTCTCTATTGCTTTTTACTATGTATTTTTTGCTTAGTCCCACTACCATTCCCAGTATTAATCCATGATAAAACCTTTCTGGTTCTTCTCCACTTACATCAAAATAACTTATTGTTCTTTCTACTATCTTTTTAAATGCTATTTTAAATTCTTCATAGTTTTCATGTATTAATTCCATTAATATGCTTTCATAATGTATTTTACTTTCTTTTATTATATCTACCACTGTTTTTTTGAAGAATTGTAATGTTTCTTTGTTTGTTATTTTAAGACTATATCTCGGTTCTCCTTCTTCTCCTGTATGTTTTGTCCAGGTTAAGTATCCTGTGAATAGAAATAATGTCCATATGCTTTCTTCTGTGCTTTTATCTAAATCCCCATATACTAAATTTTCATCTATACTGCTTTCTATTTCTTTTCCTTCTATTAATTCTTCTATTTTTGTTTTTACTTCTGCTGTACTCTGTCTTATTAGTTGTTTTATTAATTCATTCCCACTGCTGTTTATCCAATAGTATTTTATTTCTTTTTCATCTGCTAAATTTATTATTGAATATGGATTGTATATTTCTAATCCTCCAAAATTATATCCATTATACCATTCTATTACTTTTCCTTTTTCATATTCTAATCCATAATATCTTAATGTTTCTTCTACTTCTTTCCATGTTAATCCAAATTTGTCATTGAATAATTCACTCAATACTGTTGATGCTTGAAGATTATTTACTCCTGTAAATATGCTTTCTTTTGCTACTCTTGTTATTCCTGTTAATACTCCTTTTTCTAAATACTCATTGTCTTTTAATGCATTTCCTAATACATTTCCCATGAAATTTATAAATTCATCATAATATCCATTTAAATATGATTGTTGTATTGGCGTGTCGTATTCGTCTATTAATAATATTACTTTTTGTTTGTAATATCGGTAGAGATATTCACTTAGATTTTTTAGACTGTTCATGTATTCACTTTCGTCTGCTTTTTTAAACATTATTTTATTGTATATTTCTTTTTCTGGTTCATATAGTTTTTCCATAATTTTTTCATTTAATATATATATCTTTGTTATTTCTTCTATTATTATTTTTTTTAATAACTCTATATTATTTGCTTTAGCATCTTTAAACGTCAAATATATAACAGGATATTTATTTAAATACTTTTCTATTACCTCTTTTTCTTTCCATATCTTTAGTCCTTCAAATAAATGTTTATTATCTTGATCATTTCTAAAAAAATATTTCATCATGCTCATATTTAATGTTTTTCCAAACCTTCTTGGCCTGGTTATTAATATTACATCTCCACTTTCTATTATTTCTTTTATCAGCATACTTTTATCTATATAATACATATTATCTTCTATTATGCTTTTAAAGTCACTTCTTCCTATTGGTAATTTTTTCATCGTTTCCACCTCTGATTTTTTATTTCCATTTTTTTATTATATAATAATTCACACAATTTTCGATGGTACTTCAAAGTTCGTTTTTATAAACCATATATGCAATTTTTTATCTTCATATTTTTCCAATATATATTCAAAATCTTCTATTGAACTTGAATATACTATTAACCATCCTTCTTTTAATCTTTTTCTTTTTATGTATTCTATTAATTGTTTTTTTGCTTTTTCATATTCATTTCCTGTTATATTTGCTTTTACTTCTATTAAATATTCTTTGTTATTAAAGTTAATTAATAAGTCTATTCTTCCTCCTCCTACCTGTGTTTCTGGATATACTTTTCCTTCTCCTGCCTCTATGTATAAACTTAAAAATTGATCAAGATTATATTGATATACTCCTTCATAATAATTCCTTCCTTTAAACATTATTGCTCCTCTTTGTTTTATATATTCTATATATCTTTTCAATAATTTATTTAGTTCCAAACTTCCATCTTCTTTTATATATGGCTTTATTGTATCTTTTATAGTTGCCATATAATTCTTTTCTCCATTTATCTGTGGTTTAAATCTATCATATAATGCTTTATAGTATAACGGTACTCTTACACAACATTTTCCTTCACAATTATCTATTACTCCATTTAAGTATAAGTAATTTATTCTTTCATCATATATATTGAATTCAACACTTTCTGGTTCAAATAATATTTTCATTATTAATTCTTTTTCTTTTTCTGCTTTTGATATTATATTTGATATATTTTTATCTATATATTGATGCATAAAATCATATAATGTTTTTTCAAAATGTTTTTCTGTTATTATCTTTTCTCCTTTTGCTTTTTTTGCCACTAAATCATATGCTAATGCATTGGTTAATCCTGGTTGTCCTGCTGCATTTTCCCAAATTAGCTCTTTCACTTTATCATCAAATGTTTGCCCCGTTTCTTTTTCATGTTGGTTTAATAAGTCATATACCTGTTCTTTTGTAAAATATGGCACTTCCATATGCTCTGCTATATTAAACGGACTTGCATTGTCTTCCAATACTCCACTTAAATATCCTACACTTATTAGTATTACACTTCTTAGTTTATAACCTTGCCTTGAATGATATATATCTCTTATTACATGCAAAAATTCATTCATTAATTTTTCTTCTAATATTTCAAATTCATCTATCATTAATATTACTTCTTTTCCAAATTTTTCATTTATATCCATTATATATTCATCCAGATCGCTTATTGCTGCTATCTTTTTTGGTTCAAATTCTATCTTCATATTAAAATCAAAGAAATTTTTAATCTTTTTAGTGAATTGTTTTATAAACTTTTCTTCAATTTTTATATTCCCAAAACTTTCAAAAGATATAAATATCGGCAAATATTTGTCTTTTATTTTCTCAACTATATCATTCAAAAATGTAGTCTTTCCTGTTTGCCTTGGTGCTGATACTGTGAAGTATCTCCAATTTTCTATATGATCAATTGCTTCTTTCATCAATTCTGGTCTTTCTACATAGTAACATGTTTTTCTATCAACAGGTCCACTTGTACAGAATCGTCTCATCTTTTCACCTCCACAACTGAATTATATCACAATTCAATAACAAAACCGGGTTTTTGCCCGGTTTTATTCTATCTGATTTTTGATGGACTTTCAAAGTTCGTTTTTATAAACCATATATGCAATTTTTTATCTTCATATTTTTCCAATATATATTCAAAATCTTCTATTGAACTTGAATATACTATTATCCATCCTTCTTTTAATCTTTTTCTTTTTATGTATTCTATTAATTGTTTTTTTGCTTTTTCATATTCATTTCCTGTTATATTTGCTTTTACTTCTATTAAATACTCTTTATTATTAAAGTTTATTAATAAGTCTATTCTTCCTCCACCTACTTGTGTTTCTGGATATACTTTTCCTTCTGCGGCTTCTATGTATAAACTTAAAAATTGATCAAGATTATATTGATATACTCCTTCATAATAATTCCTTCCTTTAAACATTATTGCTCTTCTTTGTTTTATATATTCTATATATCTTTTCAATAATTTATTTAGTTCCAAACTTCCATCTTTTTTTATATATTCCCTTACTGTATCTTTTAACGTTGCCATATAATTCTTTTCTCCATTTATTTGTGGTTTGAATTTTGCATATAATGTTTTGTAATACAATGGTACTTTCACACAACATTCCCCATCGCAATTATCTATTACACCATTTAAATATAGGTATTTTATTCTCTCATCATATATTGCAAATTTTACACCTTCTGGTTCAAATAATATTTTCATTATTAATTCTTTTTCTTTTTCTGCTTTTGATATTATATTTGATATATTTTTATCTATATATACATACATAAAATCATTTAATGTTTTTTCAAAATGCTCTTCTGTTATTATCTTTTCATTTTTTGCTTTTTTTTCTACTAAATCATATGCCAATGCATTGGTTAATCCTGGTTGTCCTCCTGCATTATGCCAGATGAGTTCTTTTACTTCTTCTTCAAACACCTGCCCCGTTTCTTTTTCATGTTGGTTTAATAAGTCATATACCTGTTCTTTTGTAAAATATGGCACTTCCATATGCTCTGCTATATTAAATGGACTTGCATTATCTTCTAATATCCCACTTAAATATCCTACGCTTATTAGTATTACACTTCTTAATTTATGTAACTCTTTTTTATGATATATACTTCTTATTGCATGTAAAAAATCATTTATTATTTCAGAACTTTTAAATCTTTCAAACTCATCTATCATTAATATTATTTCTTTTCCTGTTTTCATATGTATTTCTTTTATTAAATCTTTTATTTCATCGGTAATAGTTGGTATTTTTAATTCTAAATCTATATTATGTCTATAATTAATATCTTCAATTATATCCTCTGTAAATACCTTTAGAAATTGTTGTTTGTTTTCTATATCATAACTTTCAAAGGATATGAATATAGGCAAATATTTATCTTTTGTTTTTTCCACTATTTCATTTAAAAATGTAGTCTTACCTGTTTGTCTTGGTGCTGATACTGTAAAATATCTCCATGTTTCTATTTTATCAAGTGCTTCTTCCATTATATCTAGTCTTTCTACATAATAACATGTTCTTTTATCAACAGGTCCGCTTGTACAGAATCGTCTCATCTTTTCACCTCCACAACTGAATTATATCACAATTCAATAACAAAACCGGGTTTTTGCCCGGTTTTATTCTATCTGATTTTTGATGGACTTTCAAAGTTCGTTTTTATAAACCATATATGCAATTTTTTATCTTCATATTTTTTCAATATATATTCAAAATCTTCTATTGAACTTGAATATACTATTAACCATCCTTCTTTTAATCCTTTTCTTTTTATGTATTCTATTAATTGTTTTTTCGCTTTTTCATATTCATTTCCTGTTATATCTGCCTTTACTTCTATTAAATATTCTTTGTTATTAAAGTTAATTAATAAATCTATCCTTCCTCCTCCTACCTGTGTTTCTGGATATACTTTTCCTTCTCCTGCCTCTATGTATAAACTTAGAAATTGATCAAGATTATATTGATATACTCCTTCATAATAATTCCTTCCTTTAAACATTATTGCTCCTCTTTGTTTTATATATTTTATATATCTTCTTATTAATTTATTTAAATCTAAGCTGCCATCTTCTTTTATATATGGTTTTATTGTATCTTTTATTGTTGCCATGTAACTCTTTTCTCCATTTATTTGTGGTTTGAAATGATTGTATAATTTTTTATAATATAACGGTACTTTCACACAACAATATCCATTACACTCATCTATTACTCCATTTAAATATAAATATTTTATTCTTTCATCACTTATATCAAATTCTATTTTATCCGGTTCAAATAAAATCCGCATTATTAAATCTTTTTCATTCTTTGCTTTTGATATTACATTTTCTATGTTTTTATTTATATACTTTTTCAGAAAATCATATAGTGTCTTTTCAAAGTGAGATTTTGTTACTATCTTTTCATTCTTAGCTTTTTTTGCTACTAAATCATATGCCAATGCATTGGTTAATCCAGGTTGTCCTCCTGCATTATGCCAAATGAGTTCCTTTACTTCTTCTTCAAATAATTGTCCTGTTTCTTTTTCATGTTGGTTTAATAAGTCATATACCTGTTCTTTAGTAAAATATGGAACTTCCATATGCTCTGCTATATTAAACGGACTTGCATTGTCTTCTAATATCCCACTTAAATATCCTACACTTATTAATATTACACTTCTTAATCCGTATATTTCTCTGCTGTGATATATTGTTCTTATTACATGCAAAAATTGATTCATTAATCTTTCATTATCAAACCTTTCAAATTCATCTATCATTAACACTAATTCTTTACCTTTTGTTATGTACAATTTTTCTATTGTATTCCTTATATCATCAATATTTTTTGGTGTTTTTTCAATTAATTTTTCTTCTTTATATATCTTTTTATATGACCTGTTAATATCCTCTACTAATGTTTCAAGAAAATCTTTTTCATCTTTATTCATATAACTCTCAAATGAAATAAATATAGGCAAATATTTGTCTTTTATTTTTTCCACTATTTCGTTTAAAAATGTTGTTTTTCCTGTTTGTCTTGGTGCTGATACTGTAAAGTATCTCCAATTTTCTATATGATCAATTGCTTCTTTCATCAATTCTGGTCTTTCTACATAGTAACATGTTTTCTTATCAACAGGTCCGCTTGTACAAAATCTTCTCATCTTTTCACCTCCATAACTAAATTATATCACATTTCAATAACAAAAACCGGGCATCAAACCCGGCTTTGTTATTTCATTATTATCATTTAATTATTTTACTATAATTTCCACATTCTTCTTATCAAAAGCAATTGCAACTTTTATTATTTTCTCTATTCCATAACTCTTTATTTCTTCTTCATATCCTTTTTCTTCTATTTGTTTTATTCCCTTTTCTGCACTGTCTTTTAAATCTTTATCAAAATCTATACTATATTTTTTGAATTCAAATATTATTCCTGGTTCTGTTTTTTCTTTGGGGATTAATATTAAATCCGCTCTTCCATATCCTGTTTCTCTGTTGCTTTTTACTATGTATTTTTTACTTAATCCTACTACCATTCCCAGTATTAATCCATGATAAAATCTTTCTGGTTCTTCTCCACTTATATCATAATAACTCAATGTTTCTTTTACTATTTTTTTGAATTTTATCCCAAATTCTTTGTATTTCCCTATTATTATATTCTGTATTATACTTTCAAGTTCTATCTTTGTTTCTTTTATTATATCCACCACTGTTTTTTTGAAGAATTGTAATGTTTCTTTGTTTGTTATTTTAAGACTATATCTCGGTTCTCCTTCTTCGCCTGTATGTTTTGTCCAGGTTAAGTATCCTGTAAATAGAAATAATGTCCATATGCTTTCTTCTGTGCTTTTATCTAGGTCTCCATATACTAAATTTTCATCTATACTACTTTCTATTTCTTTTCCTTCTATTAATTCTTCTATTTTTGTTTTTACTTCTGCTGTACTCTGTCTTATTAATTGTTTTATTAATGCATTTCCACTGCTATTTATCCAATAGTATTTTATTTCACCTTTATTTCTTGCCAGATTTATTATTGAATATGGATTGTATATTTCTTTTCCACCAAAATTATATCCATTATACCATTCTATTACTTTTTCTTTTTCATATTCTAATCCATAATATCTTAATGTTTCTTCTACTTCTTCCCATGTTAATCCAAATTTGTCATTGAATAGTTTTCCTAATATTGTTGATACATCAAGATTATTTACTCCTGTGAATATACTTTCTTTTGCTACTCTTGTTATTCCTGTTAATACTCCTTTTTCTAAATACTCATTGTCTTTTAACGCATTTCCTAATATATTTCCCATGAAATTTATAAATTCATTATAGTATCCATTTAAATATGATTGTTGTATTGGCGTGTCGTATTCGTCTATTAATAATATTACTTTTTGTTTGTAATATCGGTAGAGATATTCACTTAATTTTTTTATGCTTTCTTCAAACATTGTTTTTTCGTTTGACCGTTTTTCTTCTATAGTATTTCCTTTAATTTCCTCTAATCCTAATACTCTCATATAATCTTTTTTCTCTATTTCACTTAATATATTTTTATTTAGCAAATAATTAAATTCATCATAGACATCTCTTATAATCATTTTTATTTTGGAATACATTGTTAGAAAATCTTCTTGTTTAGCATCTTTAAAGGTTAAATATATAACAGGATATTTATTTAAATATTTTTCTATTATCTCTTTTTTTTTCCATATCTTTAGTCCTTCAAATAAATGTTTATTATCCTGGTCATTTCTAAAAAAATATTTCATCATGCTCATATTTAATGTTTTTCCAAACCTTCTTGGCCTGGTTATTAATATTACATCTCCACTTTCTATTATTTCTTTTATCAGCATACTTTTATCTATATAATACATGTTATCTTCTATTATACTTTTAAAATCACTTCGTCCTATTGGTAGTCTTTTTAAATTCATCAATCCCACCCCCGGGTCTATTTCACTTCAGATGGATTTTCAAAATTTGTTTTAATAAACCACACATGAATTTTTACTCCATCTTTTTCTTCCATTAAATATTTAAAATCTTCTATTGTGTTTGAGTATATTATCAACCATCCTTCTTTTAATCCTCTTCTTGTTACGTATTCAAATAATTGTTTTTTCGCTTTTTCATATTCATCACTATCTATATTTGCTTTTACTTCTATTAAATATTCTCTATTATTTAAATTTATTAATAAATCTATTCTTCCTCCACCTACTTGTGTTTCAGGATATACTTTTCCTTCTGCTGCTTCTACATATAAACTTAAAAATTGATCAAGATTATATTGATATACACCTTCATAATAATTCCTTCCTTTAAACATTATTGCTCCTCTTTGTTTTACATATGTTGTATATCTTTTCATCAATTTATTTAGGTCTAATACACCGTTATTTATGTAATTCTTGACTGTTTCTCCAAATGGTTTCATTTTATCTTTTTCACCATTTATTTGTGGCTTAAATCTATCATATAATGCTTTGTAGTATAATGGTACTCTTACACAACATTTCCCTTCACAATTATCTATTACTCCATTTAAATATAAGTAGTTTATCCTTTCATCATATATATTAAATTCAACACTTTCTGGTTCAAATAATATTTTCATTATTAATTCTTTTTCTTTTTCTGCTTTTGATATTATATTTGATATATTTTTATCTATATATTGATGCATAAAATCATATAATGTTTTTTCAAAATGTTTTTCTGTTATTATCTTTTCTCCTTTTGCCTTTTTTGCCACTAAATCATATGCCAGTGCATTGGTTAATCCCGGCTGCCCTCCCGCATTATGCCATATTAGTCCTTTTACTTTTTCTTCAAACACCTGCCCTGTTTCTTTTTCATGTTGGTTTAATAAGTCATATACCTGTTCTTTTGTAAAATATGGAACTTCCATATGTTCTGCTATGTTAAACGGACTTGCATTGTCTTCCAATACTCCACTTAAATATCCTACACTTATTAATATTACGCTTCTTAGTTTATAACCTTGCCTTGAATGATATATATCTCTTATTACATGCAAAAATTCATTCATTAATTTTTCTTCTAATATTTCAAATTCATCTATCATTAATATTACTTCTTTTCCAAATTTTTCATTTATATCCATTATATATTCATCCAGATCGCTTATTGCTGCTATCTTTTTTGGTTCAAATTCTATCTTCATATTAAAATCAAAGAAATTTTTAATCTTTTTAGTGAATTGTTTTATAAACTTTTCTTCAATTTTTATATTCCCAAAACTTTCAAAAGATATAAATATCGGCAAATATTTGTCTTTTATTTTCTCAACTATATCATTCAAGAATGTTGTTTTTCCGCTCTGTCTTGGTGCTGATACTGTGAAATATCTCCAATTTTCTATATGATCAATTGCTTCTTTCATCAATTCTGGTCTTTCTACATAGTAACATGTTTTTCTATCAACAGGTCCACTTGTACAGAATCGTCTCATCTTTTCACCTCCATAACTAAATTATATCACATTTAAATAACAAAAACCGGGCATCAAACCCGGCTTTGTTATTTCATTATTATCATTTAATTATTTTACTATAATTTCCACATTCTTCTTATCAAAAGCAATTGCAACTTTTATTATTTTCTCTATTCCATAACTCTTTATTTCTTCTTCATATCCTTTTTCTTCTATTTGTTTTATTCCCTTTTCTGCACTGTCTTTTAAATCTTTATCAAAATCTATACTATATTTTTTGAATTCAAATATTATTCCTGGTTCTGTTTTTTCTTTGGGGATTAATATTAAATCCGCTCTTCCATATCCTGTTTCTCTGTTGCTTTTTACTATGTATTTTTTACTTAATCCTACTACCATTCCCAGTATTAATCCATGATAAAATCTTTCTGGTTCTTCTCCACTTATATCATAATAACTCAATGTTTCTTTTACTATTTTTTTGAATTTTATCCCAAATTCTTTGTATTTCCCTATTATTATATTCTGTATTATACTTTCAAGTTCTATCTTTGTTTCTTTTATTATATCCACCACTGTTTTTTTGAAGAATTGTAATGTTTCTTTGTTTGTTATTTTAAGACTATATCTCGGTTCTCCTTCTTCGCCTGTATGTTTTGTCCAGGTTAAGTATCCTGTAAATAGAAATAATGTCCATATGCTTTCTTCTGTGCTTTTATCTAGGTCTCCATATACTAAATTTTCATCTATACTGCTTTCTATTTCTTTTCCTTCTATTAATTCTTCTATTTTTGTTTTTACTTCTGCTGTACTTTGTCTTATTAATTGTTTTATTAATGAATTTCCACTGCTATTTATCCAATAGTATTTTATTTCACCTTTATTTCTTGCCAGATTTATTATTGAATATGGATTGTATATTTCTAATCCTCCAAAATTATATCCATTATACCATTCTATTACTTTTTCTTTTTCATATTCTAATCCATAATATCTTAATGTTTCTTCTACTTCTTCCCATGTTAATCCAAATTTATCATTGAATAGTTTTCCTAATATTGTTGATACATCAAGATTATTTACTCCTGTGAATATACTTTCTTTTGCTACTCTTGTTATTCCTGTTAATACTCCTTTTTCTAAATACTCATTGTCTTTTAATGCATTTCCTAATATATTTCCCATGAAATTTATGAATTCATTATAGTATCCATTTAAATATGATTGTTGTATTGGTGTGTCATATTCGTCTATTAATAATATTACTTTTTGTTTGTAATATCGGTAGAGATATTCACTTAGATTTTTTAGGCTATTTTCATATTTTACATTATCTGCAATACCTTTTGCTATTTCTATATAATCTTCTTTTTCAAATTCTTCCAATACATCTACTGATTCTTTGTGCTTTCTATATAAATTCGTTATTGTATATTTTACTGATTTTATCATATCTTCATAATTATTTTGTTTTAAATCTTTAAACGTTATATATATAACAGGATATTTATTTAAATACTTTTCTATTATCTCTTTTTCATTCCAGATTTTTAGTCCTTCAAATAAATGTTTATTATCCTGGTCATTTCTAAAAAAATATTTCATCATGCTCATATTTAATGTTTTTCCAAACCTTCTTGGCCTGGTTATTAATATTACTCTTCCACCAGATAAAATTTCTTTTATTAATAAACTCTTATCTATATAATACATATTATCTTCTATTATACTTTTAAAATCACTTTCTCCTATCGGTAATTTTTTCATCAGTTCCACCTCCGAAGCTATCAATTTCGCTCAAAACACCATCATATGTTCAAATCAACTAAAGTATTTATATTTTTTCTATTATATAATCCTCAATGTTTCTTTTTTCTGAGTTTATATTTATTCCTATTATGTATATTTCATTATTTTTAATTTTGTATTTTTCATGATATTTCTTTTCTTTTATTTGTTCTATCGCTTCTTTTGCACTTTTATCTAATTTTATTTCAAAGAGATATATTTTGTCATTGTGTTCTAATACTAAGTCACTTCTTCCAAGATTCGTTAATTCTTCTGCTGTTACGTTTAATCCTGCTGATGCTAATATTGTATATATTAATGAGTGATAATAACTTTCTCTTTTTTGATGTAAGTTATACGGTATCGCACTTATTATTCTTTTTATTTCTTCTATTAATTCCTCTATTTTATTTTTTGATAATAATTTCCATATTGTTTTATTTAATTCTTTTATTTTATCATTTTCTAAATTATAATTTGCTTCTAATATTAATTTTGAAAAACTATTTTTTACTTCTAAATTTGGATAGTCTAATATATACTCTTCTTCAAGACCATATTTTTCTTTTCCTTTAAAGGTTAAATATCCTGCTTGTGCAAAGAATATGTTTGCATTTGCATCTTCTATTTCTCTTGTTGTAAAATCTAATGAATTTACTGTGTATTTTACTAAATCCTCATATTCTATTTTTCTTCCTTTTACATACTCATATATAAATGATGGCGAACCACTTTCAAACCAATAGTTTTGAAATTTCTTTTTTTGGAAGAATTTTAATATTGAAAATGGGTTATATACGAAATGTTCCCCATCAAATGAGAATCCATTATAATATTTTTTCATTTCTTGCAATAATTCTTTTTCTGTTATTTCTAATTTTTCTGCTGTTTCTTTTATGTACTCAGCAAAATAATATTCCAATTCTTCTTGGGTGTATCCTAACATCTGTGAATAGTCATTGTCTAATGATATATCATTTAAATTGTTTAATGCTGAAAATACACCTGTTTTTGTAAATTTTGTTATTCCAGTTAGAAAAACGAATTTTATATATTCATCTCTTGATTTAATTGTTACATAGAAATCTCTTAGTATTTCTCTATATCTTTCTGCTTTTTCTTTATTATTTATATTATCTAATATCGGTTTTTCATATTCATCTACTAATATTACTACTTTTCCTTTTTTGGAAAGTTTTATTATTAATTCATCAAATGCAAATTTATAATCTTCTTCTATTATTTCTACATTATTCCTTTGACCTTCTTGCTTTATTAATTTTGTCAAACTCTTTTTAAATCTCTCTTCATTATCTGTTGCTGCTAATAAAATGTTTAATCTTATTATTGGATATTCTTTGAATTCCCATTTATCATATATGTATGTATCTTTAAATAATTCTTTTTCGCCTTTGAATATGTAATATAATGTCGATATTGTTAAACTTTTTCCAAATCTTCTTGGTCGAGATAGAAAATAATATTTTCCTTTATCTATTAAATCAAATATATATTTTGTTTTATCTATATATATATAATTCCCCTCTATAATCTCCTTATAATCCTGTATTCCTATTGGTAATTTTTTCATCAGTTCCACCTCCACAACTGAATTATATCACAATTCAGTAACGATATTTGCCAATAATTCATCAACTATTCCCGTGCAAAAATAATATTTTATACTACAATCGTCAGCGCTGATAAAAATGAAATTTTTTATCAAGTTTTTAAAAATATTCTGCCGGCAGATATTTAACAATTAAAACAAAAACATCATCAAAATTTTTCACGGAGGTGAGACTATGGCAACTAAAGTTAATTTGGGTGACAAAGTAAGAATTTCTTTTGACTATGGTTTAGATGGGAATGGAAAACAAATTGTAAAAAGAAAATCATTCAGCATTATATCTGGTGCAACTGATGATCAAGTATACACTGCAGCAAATAACTTTGCTTCATTATGTGAAAAATCATTAATCGAAATTGAAAAAATTGAAAACTACGAACTCCAAGCCTAACCCAAACTCTTTTGACATCGATAACTAATTATCATTAATTTTTTGAACCCATTTTTGAAAAATAATATGTGAAGAAATACTTGAAAATTCCCGAAAAAATATGAATGAAGCTGGTCAATTTTGCACGGATGCAAAATTGAGTGCAGCCGACGCACGACGCGGAGTCTAAACGACCAGTGGGAATGAATATTTTTGAGGATTTAGAATTTTCACCGTATGTATGAACATATTATTTTCAAAATTATATGAGTGAAATATGTTTTGACTATTAAAACATCCAAAACAACAAAAATAACAAAATTAAAAATTCCAATTCCACACCGGAGGTGAGACTATGGCAAAAAAATTAAGAATGTCCTTTGTAAATACAGTAGATGGCAAAAGAAAAACCATATATTTAAATGACCCAAAACCAGACCTAACAGACACAGAAGTACAAAACGCAATGGATTCCTTCATTGGTGTAATTGTTCCAACAGGATATGAAAAAGACAATGCTACCATTGTAGACACTACATCAAACGAACTCTTTGATTTAATCAACTAAATCAAAACCGGGCGCTCCTAGCCCGGTTTATTTCAAACATTCATTATTATTTTTAGCTTTTAATTAAAAATCAAACAATTATCATACTGGAGGTGTATACAATGTGGGATTTTTTAAAAATGGTATTAATAAATATAATGGATCAATTCTTTAAAATGCTTGCAATGATTATAAACGAAGAGGATAAAAAAGAAAAAATAAATGAATTAAAAGAGTTACAGGAAAATTTCAACAAAGAACTCGACAAACAAATAAAAATATTATCATCAGAAATAGACGAAAAATTAGATGAAATAAAGGATGAAATCGAAGAAATCGAAAATTAAATAACATATAAATTTATTATTCAATAAGATTTTACTAAAAATTAAATATACAACTATTAACATTCGACTATTTTGTAGTATAATATAACTATATTATTCCAAATAATAAAAAATCGGGGGAGGTTTTATTATGGGATTAATTACTATACCTTATTTTTGTAGAAAGTATAATTTCAACAATCCAGACTTATTAAGAAAATTAGTAAAACACCTAAACATTCAACCAGTAACTGGTGATCTAGAAACAAGAGGCATGAGGTTTTATAAGGAAGAAGATTTGTTGAAATTATATAACATTTTCCATGATGCTTTTGGGGAATTTGATATTGGAGAATGAAAATCCCGGATTTTCCGGGATTTTACTATATTAATTTTCTAACTTTTTTAAATAATTTAATACTAATAAATAATCCTAAAGAACCAAAAATTAAAATTCTTAAAAGCCTTTCTTGAATAGAAAACATTCCAAATTTTTTTGAAATTACATATTGTATCAAACTCAATAGAATTATCAAAGTTGCCCAGGAAAATATATATTTTGCTGATATTGTTTTATCTTTTAAGTTTATTCTAACATTTAGTGCATGAAATAGTAATAAAAAGAAGTATGATATTAATGTTGTGAGTGCAGCAATCTCGTATCCAATATTGGTATTAACCAAATGTTTAGTCCTATATTTATTATACCAGACAATAATGTTCCTATTGATATTGATCCCGTTTTTTTATAGAAAAACGCAAAACTTACATATATTGTATATAAGAATTGCATAAAATATGATGCTATTATCACTGGAACTATTATTAAAGCAGTACTATAATTTTTTGGAGCCATTATAATACCTAACTCTGGTGTTAGAATAAAAATTAATAGCAATAATAATAAGAATATTTCATTATAATATTTTACTTTATTCCATATTTCTTCCTTCTTATTTTTATACATTTTATCATAAAACCATGGTACCCATGCTAAATTAGTAGCTCCCAAAATTATTAGGGGTATCATTCCTAAGGTATATGCATAACTATATAATCCTACTTTCTCTGATCCTATAATTTTTTGTATTGCTAGTCTATCAAATTGAGATAATATTATACCTGATAAATTATGTAATATTAATGGTATTCCAATTAATAATGAATATTTCCACGCTTTTATCCATATGATCTTCTTACCTTTTGCTAATATTAAAAAAAATAAAATAGTTGAGATTATAATTCCTACAATTAACTCACCGTATATTCTTCCAAAATATTTATTGTTTTTTATTATTATTACAAGTATTATAGACAATATAACTGTAGATATTGCTTTTAATAAACTCAATAATGATTTTACTTTATAATTTTTTTCAAATACTTTTATTGTTATATAATAATTAAATATAAAAGCGAAATATCCTGATATTACTGAAAAAATTAATATATTACTCTCTATATTAAATACATTGGATAATAATTCTCTAAATATATAAATAATAATAAAAACTGAGATAAAACTTAATAATGATAAAAATAATACAGAAGATAAAAATTCTTTCTTTTTTTCTTTAAAATCATTTATTCCTGTTCCTATTGAAGCTTGTATATCTAACCCTGTAATAACTGAAAAAACACTTACAAATGTTAAGTAAACTGAAACAATTCCATACTCTTTAACTGATAATAATCTTGTAAAAATAGGAATGGTTATAAATGCCATTCCTTTTAATAAAAAATCTGTTATTGTATACCATATTCCTGATTTTATTGTAGTGCTATTTTTAATTTTATTTATTATCTGATTTATTTTCATCACCATCCAGATATTTTTTTAACAATTCATATTTTAACTCTGCTAATTTCCAATCTATTTCATTATCAATATCCTGAACTTCTATATTACTTAAAATTATCCCACCCATATTTTTCATATATAATACTTTTTGTTTTTTTAATTCTTCAATTTTAAAAAAAATAAATTGCCCAGCATCATGATATGTTTTTTCTAAATCTTGGGATCTTTTCATCATATTTTCTGGCCAATTCATTTCCAATTTATTATTTTTTAATTTAAATGATCTCTGGATTGGAAAACTATATTCTGTAACTGTTATTACAGAATCAAAATTCTTTTCGCTTAGTAATTTATATGCTTTTATTATATTTTCATAATTAATTAAAGGTGCTGTTGGTAATATACAACAAGCATAATCAAAAAAAACATCGTTTTTTTCATATTCCTCAATTACCTCCAAACAAACATCCACTAATGTTGCATAATCATTAGAATTATCTTTGCTTCTTAAAAAAGGAATTTTTGCTCCATAACTTTTTGCTATTTCAGCAATTTCCCCATCTTCTGTTGAAACCATTATTTCATCAAAAATATTACTTTTTATAGCTGCCTCAATTGAATAAGAAATAATTGGTTTTCCATAAAATTTTTTTATGTTTTTTCTAGGAATTCTTTTACTTCCACCTCTTGCTGGTATTATTGCTAAATTTTTCATAAAAATTCCTCCAATATTGTTTTTGCAACTCTCAAAGCTCCTTTTCCATCATATAAATCAGATAAATTTTGTATTTTATTGGAATATAACTTTATACTACTAGCAATTTCATTAATAAAATCTCCTAATTTTTCAAAATCTATATTCTTATAATTTCCAAAATTAATAACTCCAAATTTTTCTAATTCTTTAGCTATTAATTCTTGATTTTTAGCTATAGTATATATTATAGGTGTTTTTTTCAAAGTTAACACTTCATAAATTGTTGAACCAGCTGATGTAATTACTATATCTGAATTATCAATATAATCCTTTAGAAATAATGGTTTATATATTAAATCAAAAGAATCATTAATTTTATTTTTTATTATTTCAATATATTTTTCTTCATACATAGGACCTATTATAATTTTTTTATTTATATCAATATCGCTCAAAGCTTCAACAAATTTAATCATTAATTTATTTGGATCACTTCCACCTGTAGTAATTAATATATTATTATTTACACATTTTTTTGAGCTTTTAGAATCGTTATTCCAATATTCTTCTTTCATTACTAAATACTTAGGTCCTAATAATTTTTTTGGATTTTCATCATATTTTAAATTAAAAGCATGTATATTTCCATTTATTATTATATCTGGTATAGAACTATCATATATATCATTATTATCATCAAAAATCGCTAATTTTGATATTTTCTTTAATTTCACTAAATAATTATTATTTGCAAGATATGAATCAAAAACAATTAAATCTGGGTTTTCTTTATGTATTGAATTTATATCTGAAAAATTCTCTGAATTAACATATTCAAAATCATTTTTTGTTATTAATTCTTTTGTTTCATCATTTGAGATAAAAACAATCCTTGCATTTGGATTAATCACCCTTATTGCTTTAGCTAATGATATACATCTGAATACATGCCCAAGGCCTATACTTTTTCCACCATTTGTTCTAAATACTATTTTCATTTTCTTTCATCCATTTCTCTTTGAAAATTGCCATTATTATTACATCTTTAAATTCTCCATTTTTATATATTTCCTTTTTTAAAACGCCTTCTTTTTCAAATCCTAATTTTTCGTATAATCTAATTGCTTTAATGTTATCGGAAAAAACTTTTAAATATATTTTATTTATATTTAAATTAGAAAAAGTAAAGTCAATTAATGTTTTTGATGCTTTAAAAGCTATTCCTAATCCCCTATATTTTTTTATAATAAATATTCCATACTCTCCTTTTTGATTTTGAAAATCTATATTAGAAATATTAATTCTCCCAGACTTCTCATTATTATAATATATTACATAATCTAAAATATTTGATGCATTATTAAGCCATTTTCTATGTTGAAAATCATAAAAAGGAAAGTTAGAAAATGAAGTTAAGTAAATATCCTTTTCGTTTCTAGATTCAATTATAAACTCCGTATCCTTTTCACTTATAGGTTTTAATATTATATTTTCATTTACTTTTATCATAAATTTCCACCTTCTATTTTTAACATGTCTAATCTCATAGGTGTACCTCTTTTTATATCCATCAAAGATTTTTTCCCTAAAATATAATTATAATATTTGGGATGTAAACCATATCCAGGTCTAACTACCTTAATATTTTCTTTTGTAAAAATTTCACCTTTTTTTATATCTTTCGATACAAATATAGATTTGGAGAACTCCCTTCCGCTTTTTTGTTTTTCTGTTAATTCATATGATACTTTACCAATAGCTTTTTCAGCATTTCTAACAGCATTTACCATTTCTCTAAATTCTTCAGGTTCTAAAGAAAATTTAGCATCAGGTCCTCCTAGACTCCTATCTAAACACATGTGTTTTTCTATTATTTTTGCCCCTAGTGCCACTGCTGTAATAGGTGCAACGATACCTTCTGTATGATCTGATAATCCTGATATCACATCAAAAGTTTCCATCATATTTGATATAGTTTTTAAATTAGCTTCTTCTATAGGGGCAGGATATGCACTAGTACACTTTAATAATGCTATTTTATTATTTCCTATATTTCTTATTGTTTTTAACGCTAACTCTATATCAGATAATTCTGCAATTCCTGTAGATAATATTATAGGTTTTCCTTTTTTAGCAACATATTCTATTAATGGAATATCTGTAATTTCAAATGATGCAATTTTATATAATTCAACATTCATATCTTCCAAAAAATCAACTGCTGTTTTATCAAATGGAGTTGAAAAACATATTAATCCTAAATCTTCTGCTACTTTTTTTAATTTGGGTTGCCATTCCCACGGAGTATATGCTTCTTTGTATAAATCATATAATGTTCTTCCATCCCAAATTGTTCCTTGCTTTATTCTAAAATATTCATTATCAACATTTAATGTTATAGTATCTGGAGTGTATGTTTGTAATTTAATTGCATCCGCTCCAGATTTTGCAGCCTCTACTACAAGTTTTTCAGCGTTTTCATATTTTTGTAAATGATTCCCCGACATTTCTGCAATTATAAATACGGGTGAAGTACCACCTATTTCTTTATTTTTTATTTTAAAGGATTCCATCGAATCACCTTCTTTATATTTCTTTTAATATTTTATCTACAGTATTTATTACATAATTAATTTCTTCTTCTGTCATTTTTGGATACATTGGTAATGATATTTCTTTGGAATAAAAATCTTCTGCAATAGGATAATCTCCTTTTTTATAACCCAAATTTTTTTGATAATATGGTTGTAAATGTACAGGGATATAATGCACTTGAGCGTATATTCCTTCTTCTCTTAATCTATCAAATACATATTTTCTTTTATTTTTATCATTAATCAATAATGGATATAAATGATATGCATGTCTAGAATTATTATCTACTACCGGTGGAATTGTTATTTTATGATTATTTCTAAATGCTTCATTATACCTTTTTGCTATATAATTTCTTCTTTCTATAAACATTTCTAATTTGTCCATTTGTGAATAACCTAATGCAGATAATATATCTGGTATTCTATAATTATATCCCAATTCATGCATTTCATAATACCAAGCTCCATCGTTTTTTAACATTTTATTTTTATCTTTGGTAATTCCATGAGTTCTAAATAATTTTAATTTTTCATAATATTTTTCATCATTTGTCAATATCATACCACCTTCGCCAGTTGTTATATGCTTAACCGGGTGAAAAGATAATATTGTCATATCTGCATCAATTCCAACTTTTTTTCCGTTCCTGATTGCACCAAGTGCATGAGCAGCATCTTCAATGACTATCAAATTATATTTATCTGCTATTTCTTTTATTTTATCTATGTTTACAGGATATCCTGCATACGATACTGGAGTTATTATTTTAGTTTTATCGGTTATTTTTTCTTCAATTTTTTCAATATCAATGCAATATGTTTTAATATCTATATCGCAAAATATTGGTTTTGCTCCTAAATACAATGCCGCATTTGAAGTTGCAGTAAATGTAATAGGAGATGTTATTATTTCATCTTCAGATTTTAGTCCTGCTGCAAAATATGCTGCATGTAATGCTGCAGTACCAGAATTAACAGCTACAGCATATTTAACTCCACAATATTCTGCAACTTTTTGTTCGAATTTCTCTACCATTGGTCCTTGAGTTATCCAGTCATTTTCCAGTATTTTCACTACTTCTTTTATATCTTTTTCATCAATCCATTGTTTGCCATATGGAATTTTCACAGTATCACCTTCACTCAATATTTGGCATTAGATTCAATTTGATTAGCCAATCTCTTAAATCTTCTACAGTCAACCATTCTGAGTTATTTCCAGAATTATATTCAAATCCTTCTTCTATTAACTTTCCTCCAGGAGTAAAATGGCTTTCAAAGTTCCACCAGTCAAAATGTGGATAAATTATATAATGTTTTTCATATTCATATGTTGTTCTAGAATCATCTTTTGTTATCATAACTTCATGTAATTTTTCCCCTTCTCTAATACCAATCTCTTTCATTTTGCATCCAGGTAACATTGCTTGAGCTAAATCTGTAATTTTAAATGATGGTATTTTGGATATATATGTTTCCCCACCTTTTGATTCTTTTAATGCTTTGATAACAAGATCAACCCCTTGTTCTAAGGTTATCCAAAATCTAGTCATTCTAAAATCTGTTATAGGTAATTCTTTTATTCCTTTTTCAATTAATTCTTTAAAAAATGGAATTACTGATCCTCTACTACCAGCAACATTTCCATATCTAACTATTGAAAATATTGTATTTTTGCTTCCCGAATAAGCATTAGCTGAAATAAATAATTTATCTGAGACTAATTTGGTACCACCATATAAATTGATGGGGTTGACAGCTTTATCTGTTGACAAAGCAACTACTTTTTTTACACCTCTATCAATAGCTGCATCTATTATATTCTGAGCACCGTGTATGTTTGTTTTTATTGCTTCAAATGGATTATACTCACATGCTGGAACCTGCTTCATTGCAGCTGCATGAATTACATAATCTACTCCATCAAATGCTCTATATAATCTTTCTTTATCTCTTACATCACCAATGAAAAATCTTAATTTATTCATTTTATCTGGATACTTAAACATTAATTCTTTCCTCATTACATCCTGTTTAAATTCATCTCTAGAATATATAATTATTTTTTTAGGATCATAACTTTCCAATAATATTTTAGTAAACATTTTTCCAAATGATCCAGTTCCACCTGTAATTAATAAAGATTTCCCATTTATCATCTTATTTACCTCCAGATTTTTTAGATTGGTTATTAATAAATTCTAAAATTCTTTTACTTGAAGGGGGTTGTTTAAAATACTGATTAATAAATTTTTTTTGTTTTTTTAATACATCTAATAAAAATTTTTCTTCTTTAAATATTCTATCTATATATTGAATTATTTCATCGATATCCAGAGCATTTATTACAGCATTTCTGTAGTCGAAAGTATTATTATCAATTGAATAATACTCAATTAGAGGTTTATTAAATAACATTGTTTCATATGCAATTCCACTCCTATTCGAAAGAACAATTCTTGAACTAATTATATCTTTTATAACATCTTCCTCTTCCGATACTTTAAAATTGATTATATTCTCCCGCTTCAAAGAATTTATAAATTCTTTTTTCGCTTCTTTAGAATTTCCAGGATGAAATCTTAAAAATAACTCATATTCATTATTTTTTGTTATTTTGCCAATAAGCTTAATCATATAGTTTATTAAATCTTTTTCTAATAAATTAAGTGGTTGTATGCTAAATAAAATTTTATTATCAATAATTTTTGTATTATAATTTATATTATTTATATTATTTATAAAATAGTCATCATATCTTGCGGTTCCTAAAGCTTTTATTTTGCTTTCATTAATATTATAATATTTTAAAATTTCTTTTTGTGATTTTCCCCAAACAATAATATAATCAGAAAATACAAAATTCCATAAAGAATTATCTTTATTTTCCATCTTTGATATCAAGCCATGTTGAAGAGTAATTGTTGGTATTTTATTTTTAAAAAAATTAGCAAAAATAGAATCAAAATAATAATAATCTTGAACTGTAATCAAAGTTTTTGGATATTGATATTTGATAATAGTTTTTTCTAATGTATCAATCAACGCTGCTGCTCTATGTAGCATTAAAAATTCATTCGCTGAAAAATTTTTATCAAAAGTAAATTTATCATGTTTTAACTTATATTTAATATCAAAAAATATTACTGGAATTTTTAACATTTTATAATATTTATAAGTTTTCTTCGAAACTGTACCTACAACGGCGTTATTATCAAATTTAATAATATTGTGTATATGAAGAAAAGTCTTTACCTCATCGGGATTAAAATTCACAATATAAAAATTTTTATTAGCTAAACTATTAATTCTTGATGTTAAAATTTTAGGTTTAAAAATATGTGAATATTTTATAATGAGATTTTCAATTATTTTTTTTAATTTAAGTTTTATATTCATTGAATAATAATTTTCATTAAGAATTTGTAAATACTTTTTAGCAACCAATATAGTTAATAAATTATAATTTTTGTAATATATTTTATTATTATTAAACCATGATCTCAACGTTTCCATTTGTCACCTCATATTATTAAAAAAAATTATATTTAATATTTTCTCATCCAATTTATTATATAAAATATCTATATTATTTTTAATAAAATTTTGTGTCAAAATTTCTTCAATATCAATTTTTAATAATTTTTCAATTAATTCTTTTTTAAATCTGAATTTAATAACCCTAGCTGGATTTCCGGCAACTATAGCATATGGTGGAACATCTTTACTGATAACACTCCTAGCAGCAATAATAGCTCCTTTCCCAATTTTAACCCCTGATAAAATCATTGAATCCATACCTATCCATACATCATCTTCCACTACTATTGGACCTTTTGACCATGCTTCTCTTTTTTCACCTAAAAATTTTACCTTAAAAGGGTATGTTGAAAATGTATCTATTGTGTGATTTCCTCCCAAAATAAATTTTACACCAGAAGCTATAGAAACAAAATTTCCTATTTCTAATCTTTCATTATTTGCACCCCATGAATGTACTTCAAGCGGTCCATATGAATAATTTCCTACTTTGACAATTTCTATGGGAAACAAATTTACAGGACTAGTCTCATTATGTTTGTTTTTTTCCCTCCATTTTTTTTTAAAACTATATAATTTTATATAATATAGTAATTTATGTATCATTTTTTCCCTCCATAATTCTTCTCATAAAATTCCAAATACTCACCAGAAATTACTCTTTTCATCCAGTCTTGATTTTCTAAATACCATTCTATTGTTTTTTCTATTCCTTCATCAAACATTATTTCTGGTTCCCATCCTAATTCTTCCTTTATTTTTGTTGGATCTATTCCATATCTTCTATCATGTCCTAGTCTGTCTTTTACGTGTTTTATTAATTTCTCATTTATTTCTTTATCTCCTGTTTTTTCTCTGAGTATTTCTATTATCTTTTTTACTATGTATATGTTTTCTTTTTCGTTATGTCCTCCTATGTTATATACTTCTCCTGTTCTTCCATTTTCAAATACCAAATCTATTGCTCTACAATGATCTGTTACATATAACCAATCTCTTATTTGTTTTCCATCTCCATATACTGGTAATTTTTTGTGGTTTAATGCATTGTTTATCATTAATGGTATTAATTTTTCTGGAAATTGATATGGTCCATAATTGTTTGAACATCTTGTTATGTTTGTTGGCATTTTATATGTGTCATAATATGCTTTTACTATTAAGTCTGCTGATGCTTTACTTGCTGAATATGGACTATGTGGATCTAGTGGTGTCTTTTCTGTGAAGTATCCTGTTGGTCCCAATGAACCATATACTTCATCTGTTGATATCTGTAAAAACTTTACTCCATCTATAAATTTTTGTGTATCTTTTTGCCAGTATTTTTTTGCTACATTTAGTAATGTTTGTGTTCCTATTACATTTGTTTTTAAGAATATTTGTGGATCATGTATTGATCTATCTACATGACTTTCTGCTGCAAAGTTTATTATTCCTTCTATTTTATATGTTTCGAATATGTATTCTATTAATTCTTGGTTGTTTATATCTCCTTTTATGAATACAAACCTTTCTTTTTGTTCTGGAGTTAATTTTTCCAAATTTTCTAAGTTTCCTGCATATGTTAGTTTATCTAGTCCTATTATTTTTCTATCTTTGTATTTTTCTAAGTAATAATATACAAAGTTACTTCCTATGAATCCTGCTACTCCTGTTACTAGTATATTCATTTTATATTTCCCCCGTTTCTTTTAATTCTTTTAAGAATCTTTCTGTTGCATTTTGCCATGTTGGCATTTCATAGTTTATTGTTTCTTTTAATCCATAATTATCTAATACTGAATATCCAGGTCTTTTTGCTGGTAAATTAAAATCATCTTTACTTGCTCTTTCTAATTTCCTATTCCAATTTATTTTTTTTAGTATATATTCTGCCCATTCATATCTTGAACATGATGTATTGGTTATATGATATAATCCATATGCTTTTTCTTGTATTAGTTTATATGTTGCATTTGCTAAATCTACTGCATATGTTGGTGCACTTATTTCATCATCTGCTATTTTTAATACTTCATTGTTTTTTGACCATTGTATTACTTTTTTGGCAAAGTTGTTATTTCCTATTCCAAATACCCAACTTACTCTTATGAGGTAGTATTTATTTGCTATATTTTGTATGAACCTTTCACCTAATTCTTTACTTTTTCCATATTTGTTTATGGGATTTGGTTTATCATATATTGTATATGGTTCGTTTTTATTTCCTCCAAATACATAATCTGTTGAGTAATGTATTAGTTCTGCATTTATTTCATTTGCTACTATTGCTAAATTTTTTACTGCTAACCCATTTACACTATATGCTGTTTTCCAATCTTCTTCTGCTTTATCTACTAGATTATATGCTGCACAGTTAATTATATGAGTTATATTTTTATCTTTTACAAATTCTCTTATTTTTTTTAGATTTGTTATATCTAATTCTTCATGATCTGTTGGTATATATTCTATTTTAACTTTTTGGAATAATTTTTGAAATTCTTGTCCTAATTGTCCTTTTGCTCCTGTTATCAATATTTTCACGCTTATCATTCCTTGCTTTTATTTATTATTTTCTATACTTGTTTTTTTCTTTTTTTATTTTTTCCTTTTTCTTATATATTCTTTTCATTATATTCTTTTAATGTTGGTAATTGTTTGTCTTTTTCTGATAATATCGGTTTTTCTATTACATATTCTTTTAATGGCCATTGTATGTTTATATCTGGATCATTCCATATTATTCCGCCATCACATTCTTTACAATAATAATCTGTTGTTTTGTACATAAAATCTGCTGTTTCACTTAATACTAGAAATCCATGTGCAAATCCTTCTGGTATGTAAAACATTTTTTTGTTTTCTTCTGATAATATTATTCCATAATATTGACCATATGTTTTTGAATTTTTTCTTAAATCTACTGCCACATCATATACTATTCCTTTTATTACTCTTACTAGTTTTCCTTGTGAATGAGGATTTTGAAAGTGTAATCCTCTTAATACACCTTTTGTTGATCTTGAATGATTATCTTGTACAAATTCCATGTTTAATCCTATTTCTTGAAATTCTTTTTTGTTCCAACTTTCCATGAAAAATCCTCTGTTATCTCCATATACTGTAGGTTCTATTATATATAATCCTTCTATTGGTGTTTCTATTTTTTTGAATTTACTCATTCTCTCACTCCATCTGCTATTTCCATTAAATATCTTCCGTATTCTGTTTTTTCTAATTCTTTTCCTAGTCTATATAATTCTTCTCTATTTATATATCCCATTCTATATGCAATTTCTTCTATACATCCTATGTAGAAACCTTGTCTTTTTTGTATTGTTTCTACAAAATTTGATGCTTCTAGTAATCCTTGATATGTTCCCATATCAAGCCATGCAAATCCTCTTCCAAATTTTTCTACTGTTAGTTCCCCTAATTCCAAATATATTCTATTTAAATCTGTTATTTCTAATTCTCCTCTTTTTGATGGTTTTAATTGTTTTGCAAATTCTACTACTCTTTCATCGTAAAAATATAATCCTGGTATTGCATAGTTGCTTTTTGGCTTTTCTGGCTTTTCTTCTAAGCTTATTGCTTTTCCATTTTCATCAAATTCTACTACTCCATAACTTCTTGGATCTTTTACGTAATATCCAAATATTACTGCTCCTTTTTCTAAACTTCCTGCTCTTTTTAACATGGAACTAAATCCTTGACCATAGAATATATTATCTCCAAGGGTTAGCATACATTTATCTCCATTTATGAATTCTTCTCCTACTAAAAATGCATCTGCTAATCCTCTTGGTTCTTCTTGTATTTTATATTCTATTCTTAATCCTAAATGTGAGCCATCTCCAAATAATCTTTTGTATAATTCTATGTATTCTGGGTTAGTTATTATTAATATTTCTCTTATTCCTGATAACATTACTGTTGATAATGGATAATATATCATTGGTTTATCGTATACTGGCAATAATTGTTTACTTACTGCTTTTGTTATTGGATATAATCTTGTTCCTGAACCTCCTGATAGTATTATTGATTTCATAAATGCCTCCTCTTCAAAAAAATATTCTTAATTAACCTCTTTTTTATTCATTTGACTGTCTACCGGAAATCTGAATCTAGTTTTTTCTTAATTTTTTGAAAATATTATCTTTTTCTTTTTATTTTTAACGTAATCACCTCATAGAATAAAGAACCGAATATTATGAACGTCTTCTTCTTGAAAAAGAATTGTTTCTTAAAATACTGAAGACGAATTAACTTTTTAAAAAATAGCCAGAAGTTATAACTTTTATTGGAACTTTTTGATAATTTTTAAATATAAAAATTATGGTGTTTTTACTATTTTTAAGTTCTTATAATATTAGTTCTAGTAGCTTTTATTACAATACTACATTTTTTTGATACTGTTGTACGTGAATAAATATCTACTTTTTAGGCTTATTCTTATACTACTGATGACAAAAAAGTTTCTATAAATATATTAAAAAATTATTCTTTGAATTGTTATCTGTTGTTAATAACACTAATCTAAAGTTTTTTACCAAACTCTTGGTTCTAAAAAATTATCTGCTAGGCAAAGGTTTAATATTATTGTTAATCACAAAAAGTTTTATGGATTAGTAAAAAAATTAACCGTTTTAGAATTACACCCCTGCAAAGATCCTAGAAGAGGATTTTAAAATATAGTATTGCTGATTAATGAATATTGAAAAAATTTTTATCACACTAAATATTATGGCTATATTCCTATTCTTAGTATAATCGATGCTTTTGATAGATCTATTGGTGGTTTATATTGGTAGTTCTATTAAAACTGAGAATTTTATTGATACAGTTATATAATCTATTGAATTTAGGGGATCTACTCCTAATAATGGACATTTTCTAAAATTATTTCTGCTTTCATAGAAGAATTAAATTTATCCATGAATTTTGGTACAAGAATAATACTAATTCTCAAGCTTATATTGAATCTTTTCATTCTAGCGTTCAACATGAATTTATTGAACCTATTGAATTTGATTATATTGATGATGTTTATAATTATTATATTTCATACATTATTTTTACAATAATTTAAGGCCTCACGGTTCTTTAAATTATTTTACACTAGATTTTATGTTTAATCTTTTTTCTTATCACGATTTTGATTCTAATTTAGAAGAAATTAAATTTAATAATTTTATTGCTTTTGTAAAAAAATGAGTTTTCCTTATTTCTTCTCCAATATTATGGGGTCAAGCCAAAAAATTTTAAATGAAAAAATTTCTTGCTGAAATGTTTAATCCATCAAAAACTTTTTCAAAAAAATGTTTAATATGTTAATAACAAGAATTGTTTAATTTCTGTATGGATTGCATTGTATTTTTTAATTGATCTTTTCATTGTTATGAATTAAAAATTGTTTAAGTTTGTTTATCCTTATGTTTTCGTGACATATAATCTTAATATACACAAAATCTTCTTCAAATAAGATTTTGTTATTCATAATTATCATCTTATATTGAAAATATATCCTTAAATAAAGAATTAAAATTGTCAAACTTTAAATAATCCCTTAATCTACTAAAAATTTTTATTTTTTTTTCATTTGATAAATATAGATCTCTTCTAAATTTTAAAAAACTTATATAATTTTCTATTAAATTTTCTATTTCTTGATTTGAGTTGTTTTTATACGCATGATTAATTTCTTCAAATGCTTTATATAAATTGTTTAATAACAATATATTTTTTTCCTTATTGAATACTTCATCTAAATTTTTAATTATACGAAAAAATTTTTTTATGCCATAATGAACACCCATTGTTTGGTTTTTGTGCATTCTATAGGTTATCAATTTATCTTCAATATAATCACCTTCACTAAAATATGACAATTTTAAAACTATTTCATAATCATGTGGAATTTTTCCTGTAAATGGAAATGCATAATTTAGATATTTTTTTTGAATAGCTAAAGTTGCTCCTGTTACAAAATTTTTAGGTAACAATGATTTTATAGGATTTTTTTCATAATGCTTTCTTTTCTTTTTTTTAAAATAAATATCAAATAGTGAATAATCTTTTATTTGATCTCCTTCTTTTAAATATGCATCAGAAAATACATAAGATTTCCATGGATTTTCATGAAAAAATTTTAATATTTTTTCAATTTTATATTTTTGCCATATATCATCTTGATCAGCCAAAAATATAATATCTTCTTTTGCTCTTTTTAATGTTTTTTCGAAATTTTTTATATACCCAATGTTTTTATCATTAATCTTTAAATCAATAATCTCATAATATTCTCTTTCATATTTTTTCAAAATTTCAATTGTATTATCCGTAGAGTTATCATCAGTAATATAAATCTTATCGATTTTTTTACTTTGGTTAAGAATGCTATCTAATTGTTCTTCTAAAAATTTTTCACCATTATATGTGCACATGACAACACATGTAGTAAATGCCATAATATACCTCCACTATAAATACAAAAATATTTTACAATTTACAACAATAAATATAAATTTCTCTTATTTTTAAGATAAATAAAGCCTCTCCATATAGAAATTTTCTTTTTTCTATAAAAAATATTCAGGTTTTTTAAAAAAGATATCATATAAAGAACATAAAGCAGCTTCCCTTTTTATAAAATAATCTCAAACATCCTTCTTTTGTGCTAATATTGAATTGAAAATTTTTTTATCAATTCTTATCTAATTTAATATTTTAATATTGAGTTAATAAGTGTCTGGTCTTATCCAAGAACGGTGGGCAGGCTAAGTTTAACTAAAAAAATAGCATTTTAAGCAATGTAACTTTTTTCTAACAATTTTAAGGCTTCATCTTCTTTTTCTTGTGGAGTCATGTATTGATAGAACTATGTATTCTTTTTCTGTTATAAAATGATTCTATGTATTCAAATATTTTTATTTTTGCTTCTTCAAAGGTTTTATAACTATTTACATATATTTCTTCTTTTTTAATTATTGAATGAAATGATTCTATTTTTGCGTTGTCATATGGTGTTCCCTTTTTACTGTATGAATGTTGAATGCCTTTTTCTTTTAATAATTTATTGAATTCTTTACTTGTATACTGAGTTCCTAAATCGCTGTGAAATATGATTCCTTGTGTTTCTTTTATATTTATACATGCATTTTTCATTGCTTTTATTACTAGTTCTTTATCCATTTTTTTAGAGTATGAATATCCTATTATTTTGTTTGTATGCATATCCATTACACTTGCTAAGTATGTCCAGCCAGTTTTCCTTGTATATTTATATAAGTTATATCTCCACACCATTTCTGGTTTATCGTTGTTGTTTCAAAATCTCGATTTATTATGTTTGGCAATTGTTTGATTTCTTCTTTTGTTTTGTGATTTTTGAATTTTTTTATTACTATTGAGTGGATTCCTAATTTTTTCATCCTTTTTTGAACCGTTTTTATATTAACTTTTATACCGTTTTTTTCTAGTACTTTTTGTATTTTTGGTGCTCCATAACGTTTTTTACTTTCATTATATATCTCTAATATTCTTTGATCCAGTATTTCATTGAACTTTTCTAGATTACTTTTTTTATGATTTTTTGCTTTATAATATGTGCTCCTTGCAAATTTTAATACTTTACATATCATTTTTATTGGATAATATTTTTTGTATTTTTCTATGAATTTCACTATTTCTCTTGTTGTTTTCGTGCGAATATGGCTGTAGCTTTTTTTAATATTTCATTTTCCATTCTTAATTGCTGTATTTCTTTTTTCATTTTATCATATTCCTTTTTACTAAATTCACCGTCTGCTACTGGTTTTGTTTCTTTTATCCAATTATATATTGTTACTGCACTTATGCCATATTCGTCACTTAAGTCATACACTTTTTTTCCCATTTCATGCAATTCTACTATTTGTTCTTTGAATTCATCACTATACCTTTTACCATTTCTACTCATATGGGTCACCTTCTTTCTGTTTTTATTATACTATTCTTTGTTAACTTTTTGGTGCCCACTTTTTTTGGTTAGATCCAGTCATTTTTATTTCTACTTTTTGAATACATAAAAAAATTCACTACGTAAACTCAATAATTTTTTATTTTGCAAAAAAATTTTTTTATTCTCTAATAACTAAAGATAAGCAATTATCTTAACAATAAATTTATTGTCTAAATTGTGAATAAAATTATTTTTTGCTTGTTGTTTTTTTGCTAATAAATAAAATTAATATGGAATAATTAATAATATTTAAATGATAAAAAAAAGCACTATTTATAATTTGTATAAAAATTATATTAATTATCATAACGATAGAAATCAAAAAATATTTTTTTGATATCTTTTTCCTTAATTTATTAATTGGTTCCAAAATAACCAAAATATATATAAATAATCCAATTATACCCAAATCATCTAATATAGAAAATAAAAAACTATCTGTTATATTTTTATTATCTTTTATTGGTAATCCTGTATTTTTACCAAATTCATTCCCAATAAGTATTCTAAAGTTAACTTCTTTAAAAGCATTCAACCATGTTGAAACTCTTCTTTCTTTAATATCCTCAATCTTATTATTTAAAAATAAATCAGAAAATGATATTAATAAATCCCTCGCTACAATAATAAATATAACATTAAATAATAATAATAATATAATAAATATTATAAAAATTTTTTTATTATATAATTTATCACTATATCTAATAAAAATACTCAGTATTATAAAAAAAAGAGAGAGAATAGAAACTCTTGAGAAAGATAAAAAAAACATTATAATAAAAGAAATATTTAAAATAATAAATAATGTTTTTTTTATATTAGAAAAAATTATAATATAATAAAATATAATTAATAGCACTGCAAAATCAATTACCGTTCCTCCAATTCCACCATTAACTCTTAAATAAAAATTATCTAAGAATATTCTACCGCTAATAAAATTTCCACCATATTCTGTAAAGATAGTTGAAAAAGGCTCTATTTTTCCATATTGAATAATAGAAATTAATAATAACCATGAAATAAAAATTATATACATTTTTTCAAATTTTTTAATAGAAAAATATGCTTTCATTTCTTCAATAAATTGCAACAATAATAATAAAAGCAAAAATTTAGAATATGCCACTCCAATTTGTAAAAGAGGTATTTTAAGATATATACTAAAAAGAAATTTTAAAGTAATATATATAAATAAGAACGCTCTATATACTGATAATTTAAAAATTATAGTTCTATCAATACTTAATAAAACCATAAAAATTAACATATATGAAAAAATAGTAACTATTCTATTATTTATCCCAATGTATTCTAAAGGACCTGTTAAATAAAAAAGAATCTGAAATATTAAAATAGCTAGAATAAATTTTTTTTCTATCTTTTTTCCCATTCTTTCCATATTACACCTTTAAATATTTATAGTTTTTTCAATAATTTATAAAATATTAAAAATTCCTTTATTGATTTATTTATTAACATATCTAAAACAAATGCCTCAATAATAAATTTTACTTTAAAGAAAAAAAGATAATACTTTTTCGCTTTTAAATACTTTTTTGCAAATATACTTGCACTTTTATATTTATGAAAAAATGTAAAACCAGAAAATGATTTTTTTTCAGAGGAAGCACCTTGAACATGATCAACAATGTATTTCGTATTTAAAAATCCTTTGTATCCATATTTTTTTATTTGATAACCTATTATAATTTCTTCTCCATATAAGAATGTATCAACGTCAAAATATTTGATCATATTTATAAATCTCTTTGATAAAAGCATAAAAGCTCCAGAAAGAACATAAGCATCTACATCATTTTTAAATGGCATTTTCGATTTATATATAAAGTTATTTTTTACTGGAAAAAATATTCTATTTAAAATTGGACTTGAGACTATAAATAAGCTAAAAAGATTTGGAATTTTTCTAATTTGAATTTGTTTTTCAGCTTCTTTTTTTTGTTTAATATTATTTATTAATGGCATTTCAGCTACATATATAGAACCTTTTTTTTCTATATCATATATCATTTTATTTAATAATCCTTTTGTATGTATTATTATGTCATTATTCATTAATAACAGATAATCAAATATATAGTTATCATAAGCATATTTCAAACCTAAATTATTTCCCTTAGAAAATCCTAAATTGTTATTTGATCTAATTATTATTATATTATTATTAGTATTAATTTGTTGAATGTTTTTTAGCAATTTTTCATAATCATCTTTTAAAGAGTTATTATCAACTACAATTAATTTATATAATAACCCTTGATGATTTTTAATGAAAGAATCTATAGCTTTTAATGTATATTCCGCTGAATTGTAATTTATTGTAATAACTATTAATCTTACTCGCAATTTCTCAGAATTCTCTAACATTTTTCCTCTCCTCTTCAAAGAAATATTCTTATGTATAATGTTTTCATATAATTAATAAATATGATATTTATTTTTAAAAAAAGTATTCTAACTCTGAGTTATTATATAACTAAAGTAATTCTGTCACCTCCTGCACAAAAGGCGCTTTGAATAGTCTGACTAACTTTGGTATATAAGTTGAATTGCTACCGGAGAATGAGTTTGAGCTCCTACGTACCATAAGGTTCTTTTCTTATATACCCAGAGTTAGAAGCTAATTCTGAAAGGTTGTGTTTCTATGTTGTTTGTTGGTATTGATGTTTCTAAAGATAAGCTTGATTTTTATCTTGATAATTCTATCAAAGGTGTTGTTGATAACTCTATTGATGGTTATGAGAAACTTGTTTCTATTTTCAAGGGCAAAGATGTTGCTTTTGCTTATAACTGGTGTTTATTCTAAAAACATTTTTGTTTTTCTTAAATCTCACGGTTTTGATGAGTTGTTTTTTGTTTCTCCTTCTGATGTTCATAATACTAGAAAGATTCTTAATTGGCCTAAAACTGATAAATTAGATGCTAAAGTTATTCAAAAAACTGCTATTAAGTTTCCTGAGAATCTTACTCCTTTTGTTCCTAAAGATTCTTTTTTTGAATCTCTTAGAGAAATTACTCGTTCTAGATATCATATTAATATTTTATCTGATTATTCTGCTGAAGATATTGTTAATAGTCTATTAATGATTTATTCAATTTAGTTTCTTCTTTATATAAAAGAAGACTCGGTATTGACTTTGCTAAGAAACTTAAGTCTATTATTACTAAGATTTATCGTTCTACTTTGAATGATTTTAATACAGCTAATTTTAATATTGCTCTTGCTTTTGATAGAATTAAACTTTTGAAATCTCAAATCGATCGTATTGACAAACAACTAAACTTATATTTTAAACGTTTAAACACTACTCTTGATACTATACCAGGTATTTCTGTTGTTTTATCTATGTCTATTATTTCTGAAATTATTAATATTGATAATTTCGCATCTGATTCTAAATTATCTTCTTATGCTGGACTACGCTGGGATTTAAATGATTCTGGTAAAAAAACTGATAATCACAAAGATTTATCCAAAAGAGGTAATAAATATCTAAGATATTACCTATATCAAGCAGCTTCTTGTGCTATTAGGTATGATCCTGTACTTAAATCTTATTACAAAAAGAAAAGAGCTCAAGGTAAATCTCACAAAGCGACTGTTATTTTTACTGCCAGAAAATTAGTTAGAAGTATTTATTATATGCTTAAAAATAATTCATCCTATAATCCTATTGAATTATCTCAACCTTCTAAAAATATGGTATTTTTGAAGGATGATGGTGATAATTAAGCAATACAATTAACTAAACAATTAAATAATTCTATTTTTTGCACCCTGTGCATAATATTTGTTTTAGTCTTTTTTCTATCGTTTTATTCTGAATTCTTGTTGTTTTACATCCTTGTTAATTTTCATTGTTTTTTTTATTTTCCTCTTGACTTATTACCGGAGACTCTTTTAGTTCAACAGTATATTTCCAAATAATTGACTTATCTTTTATATGTCCAAAATGTAGATATAAGTACACTCAAATTTATATTAGCTTAGATCCTAAACACACTTTTATTAAAAAATTATTTTTATCTTCAGTATTATTGATATAATTTTTTTAAAAAACTCATTATTCTTTTTACAGGAAAAATTTTCTTCTTATAAAGCTATTCTTAAGCATTACTATTATTAAAAAAGTTTGGAAAAGTTAATAATTTTTTATAATTATAAATATTTGTCTTAGTTGAAATCGATTAAACACCTTCCTTTTCAACAATTTCATATAGTTAATAATTTAGATTTTATAAAAATAAATAATGATTTGATTAATGGTCTTATCCAAGAACGGTGGGCAGGCTAAGTTTAACTAAAAAAATAGCATTTTAAGCAATGTAACTTTTTTCTAACAATTTTAAGGCTTCATCTTCTTTTTCTTGTGGAGTCATGTAATTGATAGAACTATGTATTCTTTTTCTGTTATAAAATGATTCTATGTATTCAAATATTTTTATTTTTGCTTCTTCAAAGGTTTTATAATTATTTACCCATATTTCTTCTTTTTTTGATTATTGAATAAAATGATTCTATTTTTAATCTTTTTTCTAATCAAAATAATAATTCTAATGAAATTAAATTAATTTTAATGATTTTATTGTTTACTTGAAAAATGAGTTCACTTATTTTTTCTCAAATTGTTAGAATATTCAGATAACTAATATAAATATTCAAAAATTCTTCTAATACCCTCATCCAATTCAACACTATATTTCCATCCTAATTTATTTAATCTTGTTACATCTAATAATTTTCTTGGGGTTCCATCAGGTTTTGTTGTGTCATGTATTATTTCTCCTTGGTATCCTATTATTTCTTTTATCATTTTTGCTAATTCTTTTATTGTTATATCTTTTCCTGCTCCTATATTTACAAAATAATCTGGCGATATCTTTCCCATTTCTTCTGCATCTACGTTTCTCATTAGATATACACATGCATCTGCCATGTCATCTACATACAAGAATTCTCTATATACTTCTCCTGTTCCCCATAATGTTATGTTTTCTTTTGTTATTCCTACTTGTTTTAATACTTTGTCTATTGTTTCATTGTTATTTTCATCTATTTCTTTATCTAATCCAAATCCTATTGGATATTTTTTTATGTTTTCTTTTATTTTTTCATAATTTCCTTCGTTTAATAATTTTCCTAAATAGAATTTTCTTATTAATGCTGGTAATACATGTGCAGTTTCTAAATTGAAGTTATCATTTGGTCCATATAGGTTTGTTGGCATTACACTTATGAAGTTTGTTCCATATTGTTCATTATAATATCTACACATTTTTATTGCTGATATTTTTGCTATTGCATATGGTTCATTTGTTGGTTCTAATTCTCCTGTTAGTAAGTATTCTTCTTTTAATGGTTGTTTTGCATATTTGGGATATATACATGATGATCCAAGATTTAGTAGTTTTTTTACTCCATATCTATATGATGCTTCTATTACATTTGCTGCTATCATTATATTTTGATATATGAATTCTGCTTTGTATGTGTTATTTGCTAATATTCCTCCTACTTTTGCTGCTGCTAGGAATACATATTCTGGTTTTTCTTTTTCAAAGAATTCTCTTGTTGCTTTTTGATCTGTTAGGTCTAATTCTTTATGTGTTCTTGTTATTATATTTGTATATCCTAATTCTTTTAGTTTTCTTACTATTGCAGAACCTACTAATCCTCTATGTCCAGCTACATATATTTTTGCATTTTTTTCCATTTTTACATCCCCTTGTTTTTATTTATCTTTTTATATTTTTTTTATTTTTTATTCTTTTATCCATTCATTTCTGTGTTTTTCTTTTATTGCTAATCCTAAGTCATATTCTGTCATTATTTTTACTAATTCTTCAAATGTTGTTTCTGGTTTCCATCCTAACTTTTCTTTTGCTTTTGTTGGATCACCAAGCAATATATCTACTTCTGTTGGTCTGAAATATTTTGGATCTACTGCTATTATTTCTTGTCCTTCTTTTAGATGATCTGTATTTATTTTAAATTCTTTTAGGTCTGGATGTTTTTCTTTTAATTTTTCTATTATTTCTTTTGTTTTATTTTTATCTATTTTTTTGATTATTCCTTTTTCATCTATTCCTATTCCTTTCCATTCTATTTCTATTCCTAAATTATTAAATGTTTTTTCACAGAATTCTCTTACTTCATGTGTTTCTCCTGTTGCTAGTACATAGTCATCTGGTTTTTCTTGTTGCAATATCATCCACATTCCTTTTATATAATCTTTTGCATATCCCCAGTCTCTTTTTGCACTTAAGTTACCTAGGTATAATTTTTCTTGATTTCCTACTAATATTCTTGTTGCTGCTCTTGTTATTTTTCTTGTGACGAATGTTTCTCCTCTTCTTTCTGATTCGTGATTGAATAGTATTCCATTACATGCAAACATATTATATGCTTCTCTATAGTTTACTGTTATCCAATATGCATATAATTTTGCTGCTGCATATGGACTTCTTGGATAGAATGGTGTCTTTTCATTTTGTGGTATTTCTTGTACTTTTCCATATAATTCTGATGTACTTGCTTGATAGAATTTTGTTTTCTTTTCTAATCCTAGTAAATGTATTGCTTCTAATATTCTTAATGTTCCTAACGCATCTGAATTTGCTGTATATTCTGGTATTTCAAAACTTACTTTTACATGACTTTGTGCTGCTAAATTGTATATTTCATCTGGCTGTATTTTTTGTATTAATCTTATTATATTTGTTGAGTCTGTTAAGTCATTATAATGTAGGAATAATCTAACATTTTCTTCATGAGGATCTTTATATAAATGATCTATTCTTTTTGTATTGAAAGAAGATGATCTTCTTATGAATCCATGTACTTCATATCCTTTTTCTAGTAAGTATTCTGCTAAATAACTACCATCTTGTCCTGTTATCCCTGTTATTATTGCGGTTTTCATTTTTTAATTCCTCCTACTTAATTTTATCCATTCGGGTGGAACGATATCTATTTTTGAACCATCATTAAACCATTCTTTGGGAGCAATAACTATTTTATCCTTATTATTTATTAACCAGGCACCCCACCAATAAAAAGTGCTATTTACAATTATTGCATGCTTAAATGAACCTAATACAAATAATTCTTCTAAATCATTTACCTGGTCTTTCTTTTCCCTATATATAACTTTTTCATCAAATTTAATATTATTTTTTACCCAATCGATATCATTTGAAAAAACATAAAATTTTGGATTTAACACTTTTCTTTTGATTATTTCAATTGCTCTATTAAAATAATTTTCATCAAAAATTCCATATCGATTCATACTTTTTTTTGTACTATGATAATCGCCTTTTCTAATACCTATAAATACTGATTCTTCTTTAGTAACTTTATCAATAAATATTGCATTTTTTTTACTTATTTTATCTCTCAAAGTAATTTCTTTTTTTAATATTTTTTCTACATTCTTAACATATCTCCATGATTGCCAATATCCATCAAAAATTATATAATTTATAATATCTTTAACCGTTCTATACTTCCTATCAAATTCAAAAAAATATTTTCTATTAAATAAGGTCTCAAATACAGTACTCATTTTATATTTTTTGGATTTCGGATTAAATTTAAAACTCTTAAATATTAAAACTTTTTTTAAATCTTTTTCTGTAGCAATATCAATATTTACATTCATTTTTAATATTCTTGGTACTCTTATCAAATCTTCTTTGATTAAATTATTATAATGAGAAAAATCTCCTTTAACTTTACAATTACAATATCTCTCAATATTTTTTAAAAATGCATATTGAAATAATTGATTTCCTAAACCACCTTTAAATTTTACAAATTTTATTTTTTTGTTAATCTCTCCCATACAAATCCCTCGTATATACTTTCTCTCTTACATCTTCCAATTCTTCACACATTCTATTCGCTAATATTACATCTGATATTTTTTTGAATTCTTCTAAATCTCTTATTACTCTCGAGCGGTAAAATTCATCTTCTTTTAATGCTGGTTCATATACTACTACTTCTATTCCTTTTCCTTTTATCCTTTTCATTACTCCTTGTATTGCTGATTGTCTAAAATTGTCTGAGTCTTTT